>CAYWJE010000067.1:0-14968 GCA_964458525.1 uncultured Verrucomicrobiota bacterium | reverse complement strand
ACTTTTCGTGGCAAAAAATTCTTTTCCGAAAGGCAACCGAGCGAAGCGAAGGTTACCCTTGGAGCAATCTATTTATGGCAGGACGAAAACAGTTCGACGAGTTCAGGGCTTCGGAGCTGTATTGTCCGAAATGCAGGCGGGCGCAGCCTGTCCGCGAGCGGCTTCTGCTCGTGCTGCCGCGCGTGGAGATTTTCGAATACCGGTGCGCGGTGTGCTCCGAGTCCGTGGGTACGCGGGAGGTGGCGGCGGCTCCGCGGGGCGTTCTGCGCGCGTGAGGAGTCTCATCGGATGCGGAGACAGTTGGATGAGGTTTCAACACGGCAATTATGATCTGCTTTCCCTGCCGCCTCGCGCGGCTGAGTCGGCCAATACCTGAATGTCAAATGCATGGTGGGCGTCATTCGAAATTCCGGATATTGACCGCCTCATTGATTCTTCCGCGCTCGGCGATGTGCCCTTTATCGTTATGCTCTCACCCACGGACGGTCCTATGTTAGTCGCCGGACCTGAAACAGTCCATGTTGAGAGAGCAAGCTTATTGGCATTGGTATAAGCATTAACATCAATCTCAACCCCGACGGGCACTATGTGCGCGTCCGCCACGTTCCAATACGTCCCCGCGCGATCCCCCCGCTGGCGCGATTGCCGGAAAAGGCACATCAGGCTTCACACTACTTTGCAGCGTCCTCTTGTTTCTTTGCCTGCGCCTTCAACTTCTTCAATTCCGACTCCGCAAAACCCCGCACGTTTTCATCCTCGTCACTCAAGGCTTTTTCAAGAAGAGGAATGAGATTTATGCTTTGTGACGCCGCTGAAACTCTTCCATACCGTTGTGGTTCAGACGCAACATTTGACCGCAAAACAAGCTGCGTCAAGGCAAATAGACGAACCCATGGGTCAGTGTCTGCCATATGTTCAACAAGAGACGTTGATTGCTCATCACCAAAATCAGGCAGACTTCTTCCTATTCTCTCATACCAGATCGCCCACGATGTTCTATCGGATCCCAGATTCAATGACGAAAGTCTCTTTAAAATATCGATGCCCTGGTCATAAAGATCAGGATAACCCATTTGATCAAGATTCTCTTTTGTTAAGAGTTCTAAGCACCATCTTTGACCACTATACAATTCGCTTGCAACTGTAGCTGTTAGAAAGTGTTTATAATCTATACAAGCGTCCGACACACTCATTAATTCCAAGCAAATCCGATACTTCCGCTCTGGATTTTGGATTCTCTTCAAAAGCGAATAGCAAGCACTTCGTTGAATTCTAGGAACATTACTGCGCGTGTAGGGCTTAAATGCCCTTTCTATGAACTCATCCAGAGTCAGCGCATTTTTATGCTGTTCCGTCAGTTGCTTCACTTTCTCCATCGGCATGGCACTTACGCTCTTTAGCCTAACGGCTTTTGTGTTCGCAACATCAGCAATCACATATTCAACAAGACACCCTGTGCTTGTGTTAAAAAAGAGAGTCTCCGTAGTTTCCTTATTGTTGTTGCGGTCTTTACTTTTTTCCAAAACACAAATATTGTCACGCATTGTGCATAACCAAGACATACCGTCCAAATTCTTGTTTTCCTTACCAACATCGAGGGGCACTTCAGGAAGCTCCCACATCAATTTATTGTACATACCTCGAGCCAGCCCTGCTTCACGAAAGGTTTGCATATCATTAAAATCCGACTTGCATAGATCTTGTTTTGAAAAGATCTGTGTGTTCTTTGGATGCCCAAACCGATCAACAGTTGTGAAATGCACATAATTAGTCAAGCCTAGTCCCTGTAGTGCCAGAATAGCGTTCTCCCCGGTACGCCCCAGGACGCTAATCAGCAAATCCTGGTTCATCTCGTCAATCGTTGGGCTTTCTCTTTCATTTTCGTCCATGTATCTATAAGTATATATCTTCAACGGTTGCCAGTTGTATATCAGCTCTACGCGAACATCCGAGGCTGCAGAACAAATAGCACTAACGTTGAAATAAATAATAGCCAAAACTACAGGATGAAGACTTTTCATATTTTGTCTCTTTTACTCTATATTGAAGTTGCTGAAATCAATTTCTTGAGAAGCTACTACCCCTGATGTGTGGCTCGGATCATCATAATCTCTTTGAACACAACCATGAGTCTCCACCTTTATCTCAACGCAATCCTCACCACAACTTAGAGTTGCCTCGCATTCAGCATTCTTGTTCCACCCTGGATCTGGCGCAGAGCAACTTATCCCGACCTTAAACTCTCCACCTACATATACATTGAATATATACCACGCAGTTCCGTACTGCTGCCATGCTTGTCCTTGCGTAGAAAGTGATATTTGAGTTTTAACCATTCCTGTATAACGACATGGATTTGATGGTGACGTTTCCAGACCTGAAGTTGCATTAAGAAACACGCCAAAATCCGCGCCATTGTTATATGAGTAGTTATAATCACAGTGATTTACGAAAGATACGCTCTCGTTGTTACAGTTGTTATTGTTACGGGCATAAGGCACGTAATTAGGAGGACCATCAATTGTATATGTGAAGGGAAAATCTACCTTATCCTGCCAAGCGTAATCATCTGAATCGTTTGGTTTTCCTGGGGCTGGTCGATATGTATACTGATCGTAGTTTTGTTCCTTCTTCACAAACTTGAACACCTCTTCCGAAACTTCGTTCGAGCTACATCCGACCTGCTCGCACTCGGCGGTCAGGCTCCACGTTCCCGTCGCATCATCGGGCGTTCTGAGCGTGACAATGCTTCCGTCGGAAAGCCCGGTTTTTTCCGACGTGCCATCATCGAAGGTTACGCCTGCGGTGCCGCCTACAGTGGCCACCACTGTAAGATCGTTGTCGTTATGATCCTTTGTCGGCGTTATGCCGATTTGATATTTCACCGTCTTGTATGCCTCTTGCGCGTTTGAGCACATGCGGTTGATAGGATCGAGCGGTTCGTTGCTGTCAGTTTGTTCAAGTTCCACTTTCACCACCGTCACGGTAGTCGTCGCGCTTGACGTCCCGCAAGTGGCGATGACTTCATGAATCCCCGGTGTGCTTGTGTCCGCGGGTGTCCAGGAGACCATGTGCTCGAATCCTTTCGGCTGGGTGGTGATCTTGTAATCCACTTCCCCGTTAACGCATATCACCGCAGGCTCCGCCTCGATTGATACAACACCGACGATGGTAAGATGTTCCGTGTCCGACTTGCCGCACTCATTGCATGTCGAAGACACCTCCACGTCGTATTCTTCCGCGCTCGGCGATGTGCCCTTTATCGTTATGCTCTCACCCACGGACGGTCCTATGTTAGTCGCCGGACCTGAAACAGTCCATGTTGAGAGAGCAAGCTTATTGGCATTGGTATAAGCATTAACATCAATCTCAACCCCGACGGGCACTATGTGCGCGTCCGCCACGTTCCAATACGTCCCCGCCGGTCGCGCCTTCGCTATGCCTGTCGCGGAACCATACAAATCCGGCGGCTTCCGCCCCTCTCCCGCTCCTTCGCCCTCAGCTTTCCACTCCCACACGCATTTCACTGTCACGCGCGTGGTCGCGGATGTCCCGGCCGTATTCATCACCCAGTATCCGCCGCTCCATATGAAAAACTCGGGATGACTGCTTGTGGGAGGCATATCCGTTCTGCTCTTCAACCGATATCCTGTCGGCGGAGGAGCAACATTGATCGTTAATGACGCGCTTTCATACTGTATCAAAACGAACACCTTGGTAACGTCGCTTCCGGGACTGACCGTCAATGTCGCGCTCTGTTGTCCATATCCTGCCATGGAAAAGCAAACAAGACCAGCCGAGAATACGAGAAAACGCTTTGTTCTTTTCATCTTGTCTTTCCGCTATAACGGGTTAATTTCATCTCTTCATTGCCCGATTTCTTCTGCCTGAGTGTCCTTTGCCGTTTCAATTCACAACCGGGCAAGGGTTGCAAGTCGTAATACAGTTGGATCAGGGCATCATAATTCTTCCAATCGAATATTTTCGAATGCCCCTGTGCCTGTGCCGCTCGGGTTGCCAACCGCACGGTTTTCGAGGCATTCTCCCAATCGCCTTCCCCGAACAATTCCACCCAGAGCCGCGCAAAGTAATAGTTCATCTCCGGTATTTCCCCGCCATACCGGCGCTCCCATTCACGGATGACCGGAAGGGCGTCCGTAAGATCTCCATGCTCGTCCAGGAAAACTATCCATCCTCTCAACATACCCGCCCTCAACCCCATCCTGATCGAATCGTCCAGGAGGTATTGTTTCTGGCGCTCTTTATGATGATTGACGAATGCTTCTCTCTTTTCCTCCGGCACGTTGCCGGCATGTTCCATGAACCTGGTTTGCAGGAACGGGGCGTTGAGCCGCCAGATATCCCCGACCTTGTCATCTCCCATCTCCTGCCTCATGCCTTCGAGTTCATCCAGCAGCATTGCCGTTTCCATCGGGTTCTTCGCCACCCAGTTCTGCGCCATTGAAACGCCCATGCCCAATTTCGCACGCGGAACGGCGCGCGGATTGCTCGATTCAGCGTTCTCAAGCAACTCCCAGCCCCGGCGCAAAATGTTTTCCGCTTCCTTGTAGTTCCGCGCCGTCCTGATCGCATGTCCATATACAACCCTGTAAGAGGTGGTCCAATAGGAGGCATCCAGATTCTCGCCGCTGTGCGTGATAGTGTATTGGTTGATCTGTTCCAGACTGCTTTCCAGCAGGTCAAGGAACTCCTTGCTCTGTTTCCATCCTGTCTTGTAATTAAGCAAGACGCTCAGCTTCGAAAAGTCATCGAGCAACTCCCGGATATTCCGCCCGTGCGTCTTCGACAACTCCATGTCCCCGTCCATATATGTTTGTTTATGAACCAACCCGTCATCGCAAGGTGTGGAATCTCCTGTTACAATCAAGGATTCTTTCCCTGTCGTTTCTTGAACAAGGTCTGTCTCGGAAATCGTCTCCGGCTTCCAGATTGGTGCGGCATCCGTCTCGAACATCTCCAGCGACGGAACCTCATCGGCGACTTCCCGTGCCATTGTCATATCCGGCGACTTGTCAGCTTCCGCTTCCACGCCGGGCGTTTCCACGCCGGGCGCTTCCACGCGATATTCTTCCGAATCCGTCCGTCTGTCCTGAACAAGAACGCGAATCAATTCTCCGGCCACAATGAGCGCCACAACCGCCAACGCCAACCGGAACAACCGGCCTGAAAGCGCCGGCTCCGGCAAAGGCTTGCGCCGCACCTGGAACTCCATGCGCTTGCGCATCAGCGCATCCATGCAGCGCTTCGCGTCCGATCTTTCTTCTACGTTCACTTGTTCAACCCCTTGCCTGACTCCGCCAGAATGAAGTCCTGGCCTACAGGCATCGGCGCCAGCGTCCGGCGCGGTCATCCGATGTCCGCAAAGTGCGCATTTGATCCGGTCGCCTCCGACCGACCCGGGCGCACGCAGCATCATGCCGCATCCATCACAGTCGAACTCGATTTCGGGTTCCGGCACTTCGACCGGCTGCTGGCAATCCACGCAGAGAACGGTTTGCCCGATCCCGGCCTCGTCAACAGCGAGGCTTTTCCCGCATTCGCATTTGAAATAGATGTCAGGCATTTCGTTTCCTTGTCGCGAATCAAGGTGGCGGGCAACATGCCCGCCCTCCCATAAGAAACCGGCGCGGCACGCACTGTCCCTCTTTACCTGGCCTTTCCCATGCCTTCTTCACAATCCCGGATATAGTTCCGGATAGGCTCATGATGAAGCGTCAACGGATAGGCTGCCGTCAACTCGCTGAACGCTTTACTTGCCTTCCCCCAATCTTTTTTTGTCCAGTAGAGCCATGCCTTTGTCAAAAGCGCCTGTTCGCCGCGAAACGCGCCGGCGAATTCCTTGGCCTGTGCATCACACAATTCAACGGCCTGTTCCGGCTTATCCCGGTAACCCGCCATCAACTGGATCAGGTGCCAGCGGCTCCTTCCCCGCCATTCGTCACTGGGCGACGCGCTTTTGACAACCTGTTTCCATAGCCCCTCCGCCTTTGCAAAATCCTTTTCGATGTAGAAACACCAGCCCAGCTTCGTCATGGCCTCATGCTTGTCGTTCAAACCCGGATTCCGCTTTAACGACTCCTCGTATAGAAGCGCGGCGAGGGGGACGGAGTCGGCGGCAAAATGAGCGTCGGCGGAAACAAGGATGGCAGTGACCGAACTGTCCGGAGCGGATAATTCCTTGGCCAGGTCGTAATTCAGGAGATCATCGCCCTTCAAATGCGCGGCCACCTTCCCATAAAGCCCAGCCGCGCCCGCATAATCCCCGGCTTCCAGCCGCGCGCGACCGGAGGATGCGTGTTCGCGAACGGTTATGGCATTCTCCGGAAAGAACTCCGCCAGGCGCGTCAATGTCTTCTCAAGCTCGCGCTCATTCCTTTGAATCCTGTAATGAGCGGCAAGCTGATCGAGCGCGAGCAGAAGAGCGGGAGACGCGCGCTTCTGCATGATCTCCATGTTCACAGTCCTGTTCCATGCATCGAGAGCGCGGGATGTCCTGCCGCCCATCCGGTAATCGCATATCCCGATACGAACAGCGGCTTCAGCAGCGCGCGGGTCGGAGAGATGGCGCCGGGTGAAGTCTTCGAACTTCTTCTGCGCATCCTGGTATTGCCGATTCTCAAGCGCGGAGATTGCCTGCTTCCAGAGCGCGTCCGCGGGCGAGGGCTCAGGTGCATCCTGCGCGAAGATAGAGGGAAGGAAGATAAGGAAAAAGAGAATGATGAATACGGAACGATGAATGATGAAGGGGGATCGGAATGAAGATCGGAATGAGCTTGGCTTATCGGAAAAAGGCGAATTCAGATCAGATCTGGCTTCTGGCTTCTGGCTTCTGGCTTCTCATTCTTCACTTCCAATCCTTTCACGATTTGTCATGTTATTCATGCAGAATAATTACCGAAAGTCAATGCTTTTTTGCATTTATGTCGTGGAGCTTTTTTGCATTTACTGGAGCTTACTCGAAAAGGTGCGATGACACAAGAAGTTCGGAAACAGCGGCCGTGCCGCCCTTTGTCGCGGGCCTTGTCGCGAGCTTTGTCGGAAAAGGAAGCAGAAGGAGAAGAGAACAAGCTCACGACAAAGCTTAAGGAATGCGGGCTTTTGCTTGCCTGAACTCTTTTGGCCATGTCACTGGGTAGACCCATCACCGCCTGTGCGGACACCCGGAGGACGGACAGGTTGAACAGGATGGGGCAGTTGCATGGCCGCGCTGTTCCGGGGCCACGCTGAAGGCGGAAAAAGCCTTCTTGAGTTTCATGGCGCCGCAGGATGGGCATTTGGACGGAATGTCCCCTGCGCGTTTCGAGAGATGCTCGAAGCGCTTTCCGCAGCCGGCGCAGTCGTATTCGTATAAGGGCATGGCAGTTTTCCTCTTGGTCAGATCAGTGACTGCTGTACCGCGGTCGCGCAGTCGCATTTGCAGTCGCCGATCATGGGAAGCACCGCAGGAAGCAGGAGGTTCACATTCTCCGCGTTGCCTTTCATGGTCTTGATGACCATTTCTATTGAGACAGGTTCCTCCATGTCGTGCCAGCAGTCGTAGTCCGTGCTCATGGCAATGGAAGCATAGCACAGTCCGGCTTCCCGGGCCAGCACGACTTCAGGAACCGTGCTCATGTTGATCACGTCGCCGCCCCACTGCCTGAACATCCTGCTCTCCGCTTTCGATGAAAAGCGCGGGCCCTCGATCGTAACCATCGTTCCGCTATCATGGTGGGGGATTTTGAGCTCCTTCGCCGCGGACGAGAGCACCTTTCGCAACTCCGGGCAGAAAGGCTCGGCCATTGGGATGTGGCACACCTGGGTTCCCTCGTAAAAAGTCTGGGTGCGTTTCGTGGTTCTGTCAATGAACTGGTCTATGAATATCAGGTGCCCCGGCTTGATCTCCTCGCGCAGGCTTCCGCACGCGGTCGTGGCGACAACGTTGGTGACACCCATCTCCCGCAGCGCCCAGATATTGGCCCTGTAGTTCACGAGGGACGGCATGATGCGATGGTCGGAGCCGTGCCGGGGTATTACCGCCACCTCTAAGCCGTTAATCCTGCCTGTGATTACAAGATCCGAGGTTGCCCCGTAGGGCGTATGCAGTTTTACGCGTTTGACGTCGGTCATGTTCAACTTGTCGTCCAGCCCCGATCCGCCGATGATTCCTATCCTGGGCATGAGATTAACTCCTTTTTTGAATTTATAGGCAAATCCGCATCCAATGGTGACCTTTGCTTCGCCTGTCTGTGTGCCTGCCTTACTGCGAACGTCCTCGCTCACGCAGGCTCATTGGTATATTTGCCACAAAAAGCCACAAAAAGCCACAAAAAAGAAGAGAAGAAACTTTGTCTCTTCATTCCAGTAGCGTCGTGATTGACTAATCCGTCAATGAAATACCTTAACGATGTCATCCCGAGCTTGCCGAGGGATCTCCTTGCCACTCAGTACGTTGGAGATTTCTCGACTCCGCTTCGCTTCGCTCGAAATGACAGCTATTTCTTGCACGGACTAATCAATCGGTACAGTAGCGTCCCTCATTTCTGTGGGATGGTAGTGAATCCACAATGCAAATTGTTAAAATTCAGGTGTTACGTATTGACTTTTCCCGTTCATGTGAGATGCTTTATAGAGTATTTTCACTTATTATCCTTTGAGCGGAGATTTTGCGATGTCGGGTGATAGAAGAGCTGAATTGGCTGGGACCATGCGGATAGAGATTGTTCCGGAGGGACCCGTGCGCCCCGTTCCAAAGGTTCGCAAGGCGCAGGCTGCCAGGCCTGCGGAGGATGATGTGGCGATGTACCGCGAGACGGCTGTTGCCAGCACCATGCGTATAGACATCCTTTCCGAGCCCGATGAAGTTGCCAGGGCAGGCATCAGGAAGCTGGAGGATGCGCCCGCCCGGCCGATGTCCGGCCAGGCAGTTGATGATTGGCAGCAGCGGTACCAGGCTCTTTTTGACGGCATGTATGATGCGGCGTTTGTCACCGATATCAATGGCCTGATAGAGGCATCAAACAGGCGCGCCAGCTATTTTCTCCTGATCGCACGTGATGAATTGAGGGGGCGGAACATCGTGGATTTCATATCCGGCGCCGATTCCGAGCTGCTTGGACGCATTGTCGTGGATATGAAAAGCCAGCGCTTCGCCCTCATCCAAGGGTATTGCATTCGCCGTGATGAGTCGGTCTTTCCCGCCGAGATCTCCGTCAACTTCGCCGATGCGGCGATGGAGAGGCTTTGTTTCTTCGTGCGCGACGTGACGGTGCGCAAGCAGAAGGAAGATAAGCTGGTTGAGCAGCACAATGCCATACAGCATGCCGCCAACGGGATAGCCATGACGAACCTGGACGGCATCCTCAGCTTCGCTAACCTCGCAACTGCCGCGATGTGGGGATACGACAATCCATCTGAGCTGGTTGGAAAGAACGTAGCCACTCTCATCGCCGGGAGTGGTGAAATGGACGCTGCCGTGATCGTGCAGCGTGTTGCGCAGGGTCGCGGAAGATGGAGCGGCGACCTGGTCGCGCGGCACGTCGGGGGCTCATCGTTCCACGTCAACGTGCTGATCGGGAGCAGCCAGGACAGCGAGGGCCTGCTCACCGGCCTCGTTTTCTCATTTGTTGATATCAGCTCCCGTGTCGCGGCTACCAACCGTCTGAGGGAGCTTGATGAGACAAAATCGCGGTTCGTGGCGGAGGCGTCCCACGAGCTCAGGACGCCACTGGCCATCATCACCGAGTTCGTTTCACTCGTGCATGACGAGGTGACCGGTCCGGTGAATGAGAAGCAGAAGGAATGCCTGGATTCAGCGCTCAGGAACTGCACCAGGCTTTCAACGCTCATCAATACCATGCTCGACCTCGCTCGAATTGAGTCGGGGAAGACCAAGATAGACCGCAAGAGGAACAAGATCATGCCGATCCTCGGCGAAATATTCAAGAATTTTCAGCCTACCTGTCAAGCCAGGAACCAGACCTTGAGCCTGAATATTGAGGACGGCTGCCCTGATGTATTCTGCGACGTAGACAGCGTTCACAAGATACTCGTCAACCTCGTGGGCAATGCCGTGAAATTCACACCAGATGGCGGCCAGATAAAGATAGGCTGCTTCAGGGAGGAGAGGTTCATGAGGATCGAGGTGGTGGACAACGGGCGGGGTATATCGGAGGATGTTCAAAAGGCCGTGTTCGAGGCTTTCTGGCAGGTCGAACGCGAGGACGGACCGGGCGCCAAGGGAACCGGTTTGGGCCTGGCCATTGTGAAAAAACTGGTTGAGCTCAACGGCGGCATGGTCGCCGTCCAGAGCCATAAGGGTAAGGGAAGCTGCTTTTTCTTCACACTACCGCTGTTTGCGCAAGATGCCAGGATCCCGACCAGGGTGCTGATCGTTGACGACGATCCAATGATAGTCGAGGTCGTCGCGCGGGCGCTCGGAACCCTCAATGTCAACATGGAAGTCAAGTCAACGCTCAGCGGGCTAGAGTCGCTGCTACTGGCCGGGGAGTACAATCCGCACCTGGTCATCCTGGACGTCAGGTTGGGAGATATCGGCGGAATGGAAATCCTCGGTCTGCTGCAGCAGCAGGCCGCGAAGGACGGGCGTGCCAAGGTACTGGCCATGTCCGGTGATGAGAACCTGCTGCGCGAGATGAAGCAGAAGGGCGCCGATGACTACCTGCTGAAGCCTTTTGACGCCGATGCGCTGCTGGAGAAGGTCAAGTTGTTGGTCGGCAAGCGCCTTGAGAATGTTGATTAGCGAGGTAAAGGATGGCGCGCCATGATTGGAAACGAAGCTGCGAGGGGCAATATGTCGGAAACGAAGAAGAAAATACTGCTGGTTGAGGACGAGGTTGATTTCAGAATGGCGGTTCGAATGCGGCTGGAGGGAGCCGGGTATGAGGTGATCGAGGCTGCCGATGGCGTCGCCGGTCTCGATATGGCCCGGCACGAGGGACCCGACCTGATAATTCTTGATCTCATGCTTCCCAAAATGGACGGTTACAAGGTGTGCCGTTTCCTGAAGTTCGATGAGAAGTTCAGGCATATTCCGGTTGTGATGCTCACCGCCAGGGCGCAGCCGAGCGACAACGAGACAGGCTTGGCAGTCGGGGCGGACGAGTATCTCACCAAGCCCTTCAAACCGCAGGATCTGCTGGGCACAATAAACAGGTTGCTTGAATGATTGTAGCCGGGAAACCAATCCAATGGCAGGAGGTACGCATGCCGGGTGGCAAAAAAATACTGCTTGTTGACGACGAATCGGACTTCAGGAGGGCTGTGCGCGTAAGGCTTGAAGCCTCAGGATACGAGGTGATCGAGGCCGTGGATGGCGCACAGGGCGTGGAGATGGCGAAGGAACAAAGGCCGGACCTGATCATACTCGACCTGATGCTTCCCCGGATCGCAGGATACAACGTGGCGAGGCTTCTGAAGGGCGATGAGCTTTGTGAAAATATCCCAATCATCATGCTCACAGCACGCGCCCAGGAGATGGACGTCAATATAGGTCTCGCGGTGGGTGCCGACGCCTATATCACCAAGCCGTTCAGACCCGACGATCTGCTTGAAACGATCAACAGGCTTCTGCCGCAAGGACGGGAATCAGGCTGATTTTAATGCTCGGTTTTCATGGGCAAGGACGAACGCAGGGCGCAAGGCGCGACCGGAGATACGGAATGCAGAGAGGAAAAAGCATCTTGTTGATTGAGGACGAGGCTGACTTTCGCTCTGCCGTTCGGCTGAGGCTTGAATCCCACGGTTATAGTGTGCTCGAGGCCGGCAACGGTTTGAACGCAGTTGAGCTTGTTGTTGAAAACCGTCCCGATCTGGTGATCCTTGATGTCACTTTGCCGGGCGAGAACGGTTTTTCAGTGGCAAAGCGGCTGAAGGCCGATGCGCTCTGCGCAGATGTTCCGATATTGATGTTGAGGGTTTGCGCACAGGACGGGGACAGGCAAAGGGGCATTGAGTCCGGCGCCGACTCCTACATTACCAAGCCGTTCGAGCCGGATGAGTTGATTCGGGCAATCGGAAAACTCGTTTGATCCGGTGTTCTCTTGCGGCATTTCCGGTGTGTTAGCGTATTTTTATGGAAGCAGTATCAAACAGACAGGCATCCGCCAAGGTGAACGAGGAGCTGGGAAAACGTCTCGTCGCCAAGGGCTTGCTGACGGAGGACGTGGTTCAGAAGGCGCTCGCGATAAGCGCGGAGACCCGTGAGCTGCTGGTCGAGGTGCTCGTTAACCTTGATTTCCTTCCCAAGAGAACAGCATACGAAGAACAGGCCGATATGTTCGGCGTTCCCTTTGTTGACCTCGAGACCTACGCGTACAATCCCACGGTCGTGTCCCTGGTGGACGAGAAAATGGCCCGGGAGCTTCAGGTGTTTCCTCTTTTCTGCATAGGCGACTCCCTGACCGTCGCCATGGCGGACCCGAGCGATATCACGGTGCTGGACCGCATAACGAACGCTTTGAAGAAATTTACCGTCGAGCCGTGCCTGGCGTCTCAGAAGGATATTCACGAGATGATCAATCGTGTTTATTCGGGGCACGAGGAGTTCAAGGATCTGATTGACCAGATGGGCGAGGAATCCGTGCCAGGCGCCACGACGGTTAAATCGCAGGAGAGCGCGCTTCAAAACAGCAAGTCGCCGGTGAGCCGGCTGGTTGATATGATACTCTCCCAGGCGGCTCGCGACCGCGCGAGCGACATACACATTGATCCCGGCGAAGGCGAGCTCAAGATCCGGTTTCGCATTGATGGGGTTCTATATGATATACCGCCGCCTCCCCAGTACCTTCATCCTTTCATTATTTCCCGCCTGAAGGTCATGGGCAGTATGAACATAGCGGAGAGCCGCGTTCCGCAGGACGGTCATTTTCGGGTGAGCGTTGACGGGCGCACGGTTGAGGCACGCGTTTCCAGCATGCCCACCGTTCACGGCGAGAACATGGCAATAAGGCTGTTCGATGCCAAGCAGATGTCCATACCGGTTGAGAACATGGGAATGCCGTCCGACGTGCTGAAGCGTCTCGACAAGCTGATAAGGCGCCCCTACGGAATGATAGTTGTAACCGGTCCAACCGGCAGCGGAAAATCAACCACGCTCTACGCAATGCTCTCGAAGGCCAGATCGCCGGAGAGGAACATTATCACCATCGAGGATCCCGTCGAGCGGAAGATGGACATGGTCACGCAGGTGCAGGTGAACGAGAAAGCGGACCTCACATTCGCCTCCGCGCTGCGGAGCATTCTGCGCCAGGATCCGGATGTTGTCATGGTTGGTGAAATCAGGGATCACGAGACCGCCCAGCTGGCTGTCCGCGCCGCCTTAACGGGACATCTTCTCTTTTCCACGATTCATACGAACGATGCACCGGGCGCCGTGACGCGCCTGGTGAATATGAACATCGAGGCCTTTCTTGTAGCATCTTCAATGGCCGGCGCCATGGCACAAAGACTCGTTCGCTGCATTTGTGAGGACTGCAGGGAACCGTATGCCGTCGGCGACTCCGTACGCCGCAAGCTTGTAGCGTCCGGGGTCAAGCTGCCCGATCAGTTCTGGCGGGGCAGGGGCTGTTCAAAATGCAGGGAGACGGGTTACAAAGGACGCATCGGGGTTTTTGAACTCATGACGGTAAGCGGAGAGATGGCCGACCTGATCTCATCGTGTGTTTCCAGCGATGTGCTCCGCGCGGAGGCGCGCAAGAACGGAATGTCCAGCATGCTTGAGGATGCCATAGAGAAGGCGGGCAGGGGAATCACCACGCTGGAAGAGGCGTTCCGTGTCGCGGCGCTCGAGAATGTTGACGACCTGCCTGGGCAGGCGGCCGAGACAGTCACGGATGCTCACAAGCCGGAGTCCGCGAAGGAGAGCAAGGAGCCCCCCGAGCCCAAGGCGACTCTCAGCATGGATCTTGACAACTACCACAACCAGATGACAAACTGGCTCGCGCAGAAAAAGAAACCGTAAAATACCCGGTTATTTTCACATGTACGAAGAATACTGGAAACTCAATACACGCCCCTTTCATAATACGCCGGACCCGAAGTTCTTCTACCACTCGGCACAGCACGACGAAGCGCTCATGAAGATGACGTATGCCGTGACGGAGAACATGGGCGGGGCCATGCTGACCGGCGCCTATGGGTGCGGCAAGACGTTGCTGGCGCGAGTGCTCCTCCAGCAGCTCGGTAAGAACAACGTGGCGAAGTCCTGCTCGATCCAGCCCGGCATGGCTCCCGCGGATGTCATCAGGAGCATTGCCCGCGGTATCGCGGGCGGCGACCTGCCCGCCGGTCGCTCCGATGTGATGGGTGATGCTCTGCTGGAACTGGTGGAGAAGGCTCTTCTTGAAAACCGGAAGGACGGCAGGCACACAGTCCTGGTGGTTGATGAAGCACATATGCTCGATGACCGCTCCGCGCTCGAAGTGCTCCGCCTTCTCCTTAACCTCCAGAGCAACGATGAGTTCCTGCTGACCCTGCTTCTCATTGGCCATGTCGAGCTTGCTGAACGGGTGGCGGAGCTGAAGCAGCTGGCCCAGAGGATTCCGATATCGTGCACATTGAATAATTTTGACTGCGCAGAGACTGCGCGGTATATTAATGCCCGGCTCACGGTGGCTGGCCGTCCCGATCCGCTCTTCGATGAAGATGCTCTGAACCTGATACATCGGAATTCGGGCGGAATACCGCGACGAATAAACACTCTCTGTGATGTGAGTCTGGCGCTGGGTTTCGCTCAGAAGGCCGAGAAGGTGAAGACCGGCCTGGTGCTGGAGGCCCTTGAGAAGTTCGGTGTCGGGTAGATGGCGGAAAAGCGCAGATGACGGGAGGTTTTAGAGGTCAGCGGCAAGGGCGCGGACCTGAATCCTTGTCTCTGAATACTCATATCAATCTTTTGGCGCTTCCGGGTTTTCCGTGTGTTTTTTTTGTACCTGTTCACGGTTCATAGTTC
>CAYWJE010000066.1:0-14983 GCA_964458525.1 uncultured Verrucomicrobiota bacterium | reverse complement strand
GGCGCGCTACGTGAGGAGCTGGCCGCCCGCGAGATGGGCGGCGGGATGCTGGGCGGCATGGGGACAGCTGGCCTGGTTCCCTGGTTCTGTGGGTACGGCGACGGCGAAAAATATATCGCTCGCGGCATAGCTGAACGCGTTCGGCTTGAACTGGCGGAGCGCATTTCTCACCCGGCCATAGATCCTGAACTGCTCAAGCGCATTTATGACAACATGGTAGTCGAGGCCGGGGTCGAGGTTCTCTTCTGTTCTCAGGTATGCGGAGTTGAAAAGGTTTTCGAGGGCGAAATCGGAGCTCTCTTGATTTCTAATAAGCAGGGCTTGTCCGCAGTTGGCGCCAAGATGTACGTTGACTGCACCGGCGACGGGGACCTCGCCGCGTGGGCGGGCGCCGAGTTCGAAAAGGGGGATGCCGCCGGAGGCATGCAGCCGGCCACTCTCTGCTTCGTGATCACTAATATCAATGAGCAGGAACTGGCAAAGGGTCCGTCCATTCATTTCTACGATCCGGCCAGCCCTGTCTGGAAAATGATACCTGCCGCGAAATACCCGGACATAATTGAGCTTCACTCGTGCAGCATGAGGATAGGGCTGGGCGCCAGGGGATACAACACGGGACACGTCTTCGGCGTTGACAATACGGACCCGATCTCCCTTTCAAAGGCGCTCATTCACGGACGAAAGATGGCGGCCCAGTATCGGGACGGCTTCGCGGAGCATCACCCGGCGTTCGCCGATTCCTTCATGGCTGCCACGGGCAGCATGCTGGGCGTGCGCGAAACACGCCGCATTATTGGTGACCACGTGCTGACCGTTGATGACTATCTTGCCGAGAGGAGCTTTCCGGACGAGATATGCAGGAACGCCTACGGGATAGACGTGCACAAGTCGCGCGAGCAGTGCATAGAGCTGTGCCGCAAGAGCATTGACGAGCTCAAGGAACTGAACAGGCAATGGGTTAAGGGACTCCCTAAGGGCAGCAGTTTCGGTGTGCCTTACCGCTGTCTCACGCCGAAAGGATTGAAAAACGTCCTGGTTGCCGGCCGCTGCATTTCATGCGACAGGCAGGCGAACGGGAGCATTCGCATCATGGCCTGCTGTTTAAACACCGGCGAGGCCGCAGGTCTGGCCGCCGCGCTGGCGGCGACAGGCAACCGCGATGCCCATGCTGTGGACACTGCCGAGCTGCGCAGTCGTCTGAAAAAGCACGGCGCGTGGCTTCCCGACGCTAACGCTACAGCCCCGGCGTGAAGAACGCGTTTGAAGGGTTCCGGCCCTACTACTTGTGTCTCGGATCGGTTACACGAAGCTCATGCGCGGTCTTTTTCACGAATTTCGAGGTCTTGCGCAGCTTCGCCAGCATCTTGTCGTACCCCGCGCGGCTGATTGGAAGCTTCACCCACTTATTCTCCCAGGAAGAAAGCATAATGGCGTTGGCTAGTTCAAGCGATGCTACCCCGCTTTCGCCGGGAGTTACCAGCTTCTGTCCATCGAGAATGTGGTTTGTCATGTTGCGGATGACTTCTCCGTGGCCGCATCTCTTTTCCTTGATCTTGAGCGGCACCTCAACCACTTCCGGCCCGCCCCACATCGCCTTGACCGTTTTTATATGCTGGTGGACGCCGGGCTTATGGCGGTAGAAGGATATCTGTCCGTTTCTGTAAACGAGTTTTCCCTTTTCGCCGAATATCTCGATCATCTGGCCGGGCGCCGGCTCGTTGGTCGAGCAATACAGATAGCCGGTTCCGCCATCCGCGTATTTCAACATGGCCTCCGCCTGGTCCTCCACCTCGATGTGGTGAAGGCGCGTGTCTATGCGTCCGTAGACCTCGCTCGGCATTCCGCAAAGCTGCACGAAGATGTCGAGGATGTGCGGGGATTGATTCATCATCACGCCGCCGCCTTCGCCGGTCCAGGTGGCGCGCCACGTGCCTGAGTCGTAATAGGCCTGTGAGCGGTATTCCGGTGAGATCATGACCGTCCTGTAAATCCTGCCAATCTCGCCCTTGCGGATCAGCTCGATCGCTTTTGCGATGACTGGCTCATGGCGGCGCTGGAACATAACTACCAGCGAAACCTTGTTCTTCTTTGCCGCGGCGACCATCTTTTCCGCGGTGGAAACACGCTCGGACAGAGGTTTCTCGGAAAGAACATGCAGCTTGGCGTTCATGCAGTCAATCGCCACTGCCGGCCGCTCAGGGTGGGGGGTGGCAATGATCACGGCATCGCAAAGTCCGGCCTTGATGAGCTCCTTGTGCGTGAAGAAAAAAGGCACCTTGAACTGTGCGCCCATTGCTTCTGCGCGCTTCCGGTCAATGTCGCACACGGCGACCAGTTTTGCCCGCGGAATTTTCTGAAGCGCGTGGCAGTGGCCTGAGCCCATGCCGCCCACACCGATGACCGCGAAACGTACCAGCTTGCCTTTTGATGCTCCCGCCTTCTTTCGACTTGCCGATGTCTTTTTCATTAAAAAATCCTCCCTTGATGTCAACTGCCTATGGTAGATAATTTTTGGGAGTATACACGGCTTTCTCCGGTCGTCAACGATAAAACTGGATGCTTGACCGTGTGATCTTTATTCACTATCGTTCGGATCATGCTTGGTCATGTTCAAACGACCATGGAGAAAGTCATGCCCATTGAACGCATCGGCCGCAAGCGCATAAATGCAATAGCTCCAACGCGAATCTGCGATATAGGGGGGTGGACCGATACGTGGTTCGCGCACTCAGGCACAGTGCTTAATTTTGCCGTGTACCCTTATGTTGAGGTACAGGTGAACATCACCGCGAATGTCGAATCCGAAGAGCGCGTAACCATCTCGGCTGAAAACTTCGGCCACACTTACTCGATCAATCCCGATATCATAACTTTTGCCAAGCATCCGCTGATAGAGGCGGCAATAGATGTTATGAAACTGCCGCGGGATGTTTCTTTCAGTATCAATATATTCTCCGACGCGCCGCCCGGTGCCTCTATGGGCACCTCGGCCGCCGTGTCGGTGGCGTTGATAGGAGCGCTCGATGCATTGAGCCGCGGCAGGCTCACTCCACACGAGGTTGCGGCCCTGGCGCATTCCATTGAGACTGACAAGCTCGGACTGCAGTGCGGGGTCCAGGACCAGTTCGCCAGCGCATACGGCGGCATCAGCTACATACAGATGCACGAGTTTCCGCATTCGAGCGTTTCGCCCGTGCGAGTGCCGGACAGCATGTGGTGGGAGTTGGAGCACAGGTTTGCCGTGATCTATATCGGCACTCCCCACAGCTCGAGCGAAACACACCAGAAGGTAATCGCCGGGCTAGGGGATGATGCGAGCGGCGACCTGCGCATCCGAAGACTGCGCGAGCTTGCCGAAGAGGCGAAGAACGCCGTGTACGCGGGGGATTTTTCGGAGCTTGGCAGAATCATGGATGAAAACACGGAGGTGCAGCGCGCGCTTCACAAGGATCTTGTCTGCAAGCAGTTTGAGGAAGTGATCGCAATAGCTTCCGATTTTCACGCGCTGGGTTGCAAGGTGAATGGTGCGGGGGGTGACGGCGGGTCGCTCACTATCCTCACCAATGGCGATATGAGCATCAAGCGGCGCATGCTCAAGGCGATCTGCAAAAAATCTTATGTCAGTCTTCCGCTCTACCTCTCAAGGCAGGGCTTGCGGGTTTGGTAACGTGGCCGGCGCTGGCGGCTCTTAATGAAAGTTTTTCTTTCATGTCAGGAATAACACATCCCATGTCCATGATGACCGGCACAAATCATCCATACGAACTGCGCCTGAAGCCGCGGGGCGGTGGGCCTTACAGGATCGAGATCGAGTTGAAAAGGCGGAATGACGGGAATGTTGTTTCCGGCAGCCATTCGGTGAAGTCGTCCGCAGGCTCGGAACTTGACGTGTCCGTCAATGTCGCATCGCTGGCGCCGGGCGACTACGAGGGAATCCTGAGAGTCAAGGGGAAAGGCGCGAAACAGGAGTGTCCGATTGCCTTTCACCGGCTCGCCGAGCCCGTGGCGGAGCAGGTTCCTTTCGGCATTTATGCCGTTCCGCTTCCCGTTGATGATATGGAGAAATGCAGAGAGCGTCTTCGCGAGGTGAAGAACTGCGGAATTAACCTGATCATCCAGCATACCATTAACCTCGAAAGCTATGGCCGTGAGATCCCGGCGCTGGACGAGGCGGCCAGGTTGGGCATCAGGATAATGCCCTCGATCAATCTCTATCTCAAAAACGCTGATGTTGATGAAAAAGACAGGACTTGCTTTGCTCATCCAGATGAGCCGATTGTCTTCGGCAAGTCGGATAGACGCCAGGTATGTTTCACCAGCCCTGTTATCCGCCAAATCGCCGTTGATCGCCTGAAGAGAGAGCTGAAAGTGCTTCGCAAGAACCCGGCCGTTGACCGTCGCATGTATTATGGCGACGACTTTTTTATCTTGCCCGGATTCAAGGAAAAGCGAGTTGACCTGGCATGCTACTGCGAAAGGTGCCGTTCCGCTTTCAAAAAGGCAACCGGTCTTGAGCCGCCCGTCACGACGGAGGCCGTCCGGGGCGTGGTTCCCGATGATCACCCGTGGCTTTTGTGGAATCGTTTCCGTTGCGCCGAAGTGTTTGGCGGCTTGTTGCGGCGGCTGGATGAGGCGCGCAGCGAGGTTGCGCCGGATGTCGTTATGGGCATGGTTCATGGTTTTCCGTTCGCGCCGTTCACCTATGCGCGTTGCGGCATCTACAGTCCGGTCTCAATGCCGCTGCCGGCCATATCCAGTTACGCTTATCCCTACCTTCGTTCTCCGCGCCAGGATTTCATTGCGCATTACGAATGCGGACGCATGGGCAACAGGGATAAGCCGGTTTGGATGCTGGGCGCAATCAACTCAAATTACACCAACTATCCCGCATGGCAGGTTTATCAGAATTTCTGGAACATGCTGGCTGCCGGCTATGACTTCATTGCACTTTTCGCATGGTGGGATTTTGTGAGGGCCGAGGAGATAGGAGTAACCGGGAATATCGCCGAGTGCAAACAGGCGCTCGCTGATTGTGGCAGGGCGAAGGATTGGCTCTTCCCCATAGCCGCTCACTGGAAGCCGCTTCCGGCTCCGTTTGCATCTTTGTATTCGTTCACCACCGAGGTGTTTGATATCGCGCCCGAGGATAGAAACCACGAGCACCTGGAATCTCTGCTGGCATTCTATCGGGAAACGCTCAGAAAACGTGTTCCGATGGAAGTGATTTGCGAGGAAGAGGTGAATGCGGGGATACTTGATAAGTACGAGGCGGTCTGCCTGCCCGGCGTGCGAGCGCTGCCCGATAATGTCAAGACGGCGCTTGAGAAATATATCGAACAGGGCGGAACTGTCCTCACGGACAGGGATCCTCTGCGATATTACAACCCGCTTCGCGCCGGCCCCGTCGTGAACGGATCGCTGGAAGTCTCTAGCGAAACAGCCGCGGCCATCCTGCGAGACCGCAGGCCGCCGTCCATTACCGTGGATAATGAACATGTGACACTCCGCAGAATGCGATCGGGGGCGCTTGAGTATGTCGTGCTGGTCAATAACTATGCCGACCAGTATTGGGGTTTTGAGTGGTGTTACGGAAGAGAACGAATGCACCATAACCATGAACACATGGGTTATGTCCAATCTCTCCCGGTGAAGGCCGAGGTGCGCTTCGCGAACGACGGGTGCTGGTTAGCGGACCTGGCCACCGGCGAGATACTCGGGTCCACCGACAGTCCTTTGCATCTCACCATCGAGCCTTCATGGGGCAGGGCGCTTGCGCTCCTGCCGTGCAGTTCCGTGCATATCGAAGTCGCGGCCGACGGAATGGTGCCGCTTGGCGGAATCGCGCAGGTCTTTTCCATCAAGGCCAGGTCAGACGGAGACTTGCCCGTGCGCGGCGCCTTCGCGGTTGAAATGAAGCTGATATCGCCGTCCGGCGAGGTGGACGGCAGGGGCGGTTTTATTTCCCTTGTGGACGGGTCCGCCTCCTGCGAGCTGCGTTTCGGAGTTAACGACGAGGCCGGTGACTGGATCATGGAATTCACAGGCGGTTTTCCGCGCAAGACTTTAACGCGCAAGCTGACCCTGACCACGGGAGACGCCCACCCCGCACTGCTCGATGTTAAACCAGCGAACCGCGGCTAGACCCATGTCAGCGTGTTGACGTTTTTTTTGTTTGGTTGTTGACTTGTCTGTTGTACATGTTACCCTTTTGTTGATAATGATGGGTGTTGATTTTTCGCATTGTGAGATTTGCTCATGATCTGCGCACCCTTGAATTATGGCGCGCAAGATTGTAACACGCTGATTAGGAAGGAGGTGCCGCACTAATCAAGTGGATTTTCAGGGAACGGCGGAGTTGGGAGATTACCTCTCTGCGGATCAATTGCGGTTCAAACCAGGCAATATGCCATACCAGGGCCGCATGACGGATTCGCTCAGCAGTTCCAGCCGTTCAAATCAGAATCCGCCCGGTGGCGATTGTGCGAGGGTGGGCGCCGGCCTGGCGGCCGGTTAAAAAAGGAGTCAAGATGGATTCAAAAGGTTTCACATTGATCGAGCTCGTGGTTGTTATCGTTATTATGGGCATTCTGGCGGCTGTCGCCATACCGAAGTATGTTGATATGGCGGGCCAGGCGAAGAAGGCTCACGACAGTTCCCAGCTCAATTCGCTGAGAAGCGCTACGCATCTTCTCTATGCGAAGAGCGTGCTGGAAACGGGTTCGACCAATTGGCCGGCCGAGGCTGATATCAATGCCCAAATGTCCAAGACGAACTTCACATGGAAGTTCTATACAAATGTTATTTACACGCAGAGCAGTGGTCAGTGGAGTGCTGAACCCAACGAATAATTGGTATTCAGCGCTGTTTTGTCAGTGTGGTTTGAGGGGGAGTAAAATCCCCCTCATTCTCTTTTCCGATTAACCTTCCGTTTCCTTTCTATGTTTCAATTCAACATACAGCGCAGGGCCGGGTTCGAGTGCGGCACGACCGGCGCCAGGATGGTGACGCTGGTCCGTCGGAACGGCGGACTTCTGGTGGAGCATGTTTTCCTCGAGGAGATTCTCTTCGAATCAAGGATGAAGGGCTCCGCCCGGTCGCGTATTGACGTTTCCCGCCAGCTTCTGCTCCACAGGAAGTTTTCCGGATGCAAGACCGTTCTCGCCGCGCCCGGCGCGGTGGAATCCTGTTTCGTGATTCTTCCCAGGATGGGAAGGGCGGAGACCGAGGGGGCGGTTCGCTTGCAGGCCGGGAAGCTGGTCTCATGGGAGGAAGAGAATCCGCTGGTTTCATTCGTGAGCTCCGAATTTCTGAGAGACCGCGCCGGACACCTGGTCGGCCTTGCGGACTGGACGAGGATCAAGGCGTGGGGTCGGCTGTTCGAGGCCGGCGGGGCGCTGGTTGACGATGTTACGGTCGCGGCTTCTGCATTCCTCTCTATCGCGCGGCGCCAGGAATGGGCATCTGAATTCCCTGTATTCCTGGTCGCCAATATCGGCGCGGCCGATTCTTGGTTCTACGTTATGGACGGTCATTCGGTCCGCTTCATGCGCAAGGCTCCGGTCGGTGGTGATGCCATCACCAAGACGCTCACAACGGTTGTTTCAATTGAAGATGGCTCGATCGAGTTGACCGATCTCGAGGCGGAGGATGTTAAGATCACGGGATGGCTTCCGGCCGCCAAGGTCGAGGCAATCAAGGGCCGCGGTGCGGGGCATGCCGCCCCGCCGGACGCGGTCGAGGGAACTCCGAAGCGCCTGAAGCAGATGGAGGCGCTCGTGCGGCCCGTTGTCGAAAGAATAGCTTCCGAGATCACTCGTTCGATGCAGTTCTTCAAGGATAACGCCGGACAGAAAGTTGATGCCGTGTTTCTGACCGGCGGTGCGTCCCAGCTTCCGGCCCTGCGGAGCCATATTGAAGCCTCAGCGGGCGTGCCCGTGCGGGTAATTGACCCGTTTGCCGGATTTTCGTTCGTGAGCGCCAGCGTGAAGAATTACGCGGAAAAGAACGCGGCGCGGCTCACTATCGCCATGGGGCTGGCATTGTCGGAGAAGCCAGCGATCAGTCTGCTCCCGCGCCACGTTCACTTGATAAAAAAAATTGCGGGTTTCATGCCCAAGGCGGTTGCAGCGCTGCTGATCTTCGGGTTTCTGCCCATCATGGCGCTTGGGATTTTCAAGTCTGTTCAGATAAGGCTGTTGCACGGGAGAATCGAGGAGTATCAGCCCCGGCTCAAGGAAGTCGCACAGGAGCAAGGCCGTCTTGTTGCGCTACAGACGCAATGCGCTGAACAGACGGCTTATGTTCAAGCCCTGAGAGAACTGGTGGGGCGCAATCCGCTTTGGCCGGGCGTGTTGAACGCTCTTGCCGATGCCGTGCCGAAGGATGTGGTGTTGATCAGGTTCGGTGCCGGGGTGGATCCCGAAAACCAGGATGTAATTCTTATCGGGGGCAAGGTGTTGCCGTCCGCGGAGAGATTCGATGACGCCATGTCCTCTTTTCTCTCCGCCCTGGGATCTTCTCCCTTTTTCAGGCGCGTCAGCATAATCAATGCCAGGGCGGCCCAGTCGGTATCGGAGCTCGGCACATTCGAGATCCGTTGCGAGCTTCTTTATTGATCATTTTGAGCGGTGCATTATGTCGCATTACAGCAAATCACTTCTGGCGCTTGCCATTGCCCTGGCGGCAGTTGTATTCTCCGCCGTGTGGCTCGGAAGGCGAGCGATGACGCTGTCCGGTTTGATGGCCGAATTCGACGGCATTCAGCAGCAGGTTGAAGTGATGCGCGGGAACGGCTTGCTGGTTGCCGAGTATGAGAAGAGGATAGATGCACTGCAGTGCGAGCTGGCTCCTGTCAAAACGAGGTTTGTCGGCCGTGACTACGAGACACCCCGGCTCGTGATGGCCGTTGTCAGGTCCGCCGGCCTTTCCGGGATGGAAATGATGAATGCCCTGAAACTGGAAAGCGGTGACAAACTCTCAGGGCTTCCCGGAGGCGCGCAGATCGTCGAGGAGGTGGCCCATCAGGTGTGCCTGCGCGGGTCGTATGCCGGGCTCGTGAAGTTCCTGCAGAGTATGAATGATTGGGACGCCGCCGCAAAGATAGTCTCGATGGAGATCGTTCACAGCTCGCTCGATGCCGGCCCGACGGGCGATGTGAAAGGCGCGGAGTCGAAGGACGAGGTGGACGCAATGCTGCATTTATCCGTGTTCATGCTCGAC
Source organism: uncultured Verrucomicrobiota bacterium (assembly GCA_964458525.1). Taxonomy (GTDB): domain Bacteria; phylum Verrucomicrobiota; class Kiritimatiellia; order JAAZAB01; family JAAZAB01; genus CAYWJE01. The sequence goes on along the minus strand of CAYWJE010000066.1, from coordinate 5,764 downwards.
GATTGCGAGGAATAGTTGTCAGGAGCTGTGGTGACTGCTGATGTGATGTGCATGAAACAAGGCGGGACAGGCTGTCTCGCCGTCATATTTCGAACGAGTAGTTGCGAGCAGTGACCGGAGATGTCGCATGGATCAGAAGAAAAGGGAAAAGATCGCCTGGGTGATGGCCGTGGTTCTCACGCCGGTGCTCATTTATCTGTTGGCGGTGAATGTTTTCGGGACGCGCAAAAAGCCATCATCGCCTCCTCCTCCGGCTCCTCCTCCGCCGGTTCTTGCGGCTCCGGCTGTTCCGCGTGCCGCGGCGCGGGACCAATCACAGCCCGTCAGGGTTGTTCCTGTGCGTGCGGCACAAGGGGCGGAGCTTTCCGCCGAGGCGGTCGCCATCCAGCGCAAGATAGCTGAACAGGCTCCGGCCCGTAATCCTTTTATTGCCGGGACGTCACGGCCATCCCAACAGCCGGCTCGTCCTGTTGTTCGTGAAGAATCCGCGCCCAGGGTGTCAGGCGTTGTGCTCTCGGCTGCCTCGAACACCAGGATGGCGATCATAAACGGCAAGATGTATGAGGAGGGCGAGCGCTTCGGCGATTGGACCATCTTGAAGGTGTCTGCCAACGAGGTGGTGTTTGGAAATGGAGACCTCTTGAAGAGCGTCGGCGTCAAGTAGCATAAGTTCGGCAAGGGGGTAGGTGATGGAAGTCGAAGCCTGGCACAAACGCCCCGGCTCGCCAGTGCGCGTCTCCGGGTTCAGTCTCATCGAGCTCGTCGTTGTCATTCTCATCATAGGCATTCTGGTCCTCGTTGCGGTCGAACGGGGAAATGTCGCATCCTCCGTGCGCGCCCGGATAGCGGCCAACGAGCTGGCGGTGAATTTGCGCTATGTCCGCAACGCCGCCATGCAGCGGGAAAGGACAATGCGGGTTAGCTTTGATCTGGCTTCGAACTCCTACGCGGTGGCCGAGTATGACTCTTCCGCGCCCGGAAGTTTCGCTGCTGCCGGCAATCCCGTGGACCAAAAGGACTGGAACGTTTCGATCGCGCAGCGCTTCCCGGGCGTTGCCCTGGCGTCCGTTGATATTAAAGGCGGAACGGCTGTTTTTTTCAACGGGACCAATGGCGCGCCCTTCGCGGCGGATGGAACCGCGCTCACGTCGAACGCTGTGGTGGTGTTGAATTCGGGCGTCACCGTTTCCGTGACGCCGGAGACCGGGTATATCCGTATCGAATGAGATGAATACTATGCGCCATTCCGAATCCGTTCTTCAAAAGCGTGCCGGGGCTTCGGCGTTCACGCTTATCGAGCTGATTATCACCATCATGGTCATAGGGATCGTGCTAGGGGCGCTTCTCATGAGCTTTCACGAGGCGCTGAAGTTCATGGTCGGACAGAAGGACGCCCGGCGGGCGGCGCTGTTGTGCGATGATCTCATGAGCGAGATCCGCGTGAAGCACTTCAGCGGCAGCGCCACCGGCGGCATTGCTGTGCGGGCAAACTGCGTGGGGGTCGAGGACTATCACCTTTGGTCCGAGTCGCCCCCGCAGACGATGGAGGGGGCGACGCTCTCCAACCTCACAGGGTTCACGAGAAGCGTGAAGGTGGAGAGGATAAGCACGAACGGCTTCAATTTCAACGGCCCGGCGGTAACGAACGACACGGATTTCAAAAGAATCACTGTTGTTGTAAGTACGCCGCAGTTCAGCATCTCTAATGTCTCAGTCGTTGGCAGGTTTGATTAGTAGGGGATGGGGAACATGAAGCAGAGTCGCAGAGCTTTCACTCTCGTCGAACTGGTCGTGGCCGTCTTCATACTGGGCATAATCGGACTCGTTACCCTCAGCATGGTATCGGATTCGGCACGGGTCTACACTCTCCTGCTCGCGCGGGGGCGGGCCGACGCGGAGGTGGCGGATGCCATTGAGAGGGTCAGGAGGGAAGCGAGGCCCTTGCGCACCAATGTTACGGCGTCCTCGACCAATTGGTCTTTTATCAGCGAGAGGACGACGGCTGTTCAGATTGCCTATAGCGCGGGAAGTGTGGACTTGAATGGAAACAGGCTCGCGGAAGGCGTCGCTCTTTTCGAGTTGAAATATTTCACTTCCGCAAACCAGCTCCTGGATTCGCCTGTTGGCGGGGCGGATCTCGACAGGATCAGTCGCGTGGAGATAAATATCAAAGTGACCAACAGCCACGCTGCTTCGGAGGCAATCGTCAACTTGCATTTGCAAGGGGGGTATCTGAAGTGAACTGCGCTCAACATTCGCGGATGAACTTGGCCGGGCTGTCGCTGATCGGGCTCATCATGGCCGTGGTGGTCCTGGGCCTGCTGGCCAGCGGCGTGCTTATGCTCATCAGCGCCGGCTCTTCCGAAAGCATGCTGGCGCTGAACAGAAATCGGGCTTTTTACGCCGCCGAGAGCGGATTGAGCGCCGCGAGATGTCGTATGGCGGCCGATTCCGGCTGGCAGACGAGCGCGCCGGTCACCTTGACCGGCCTGGTGGGCAATGCGTCCTTCTCCGTGCTGATGGAATCCAATCTCATCGTCACCTCGGTCGGAAGATGGGGCGATGCAAAATGGACGAGCATATGGACGGGAAGCTTCGAAGCCGCGACAGGGCAAGTGGTGGCTGCTTACACCAATGTGAACGTAACGGGCGATCTGGCCAGCTTTCCCGGAGTCTACGGCGATTGCGGACAGAGCTTCACCACCCCGGCTTATCCCGTGACGCCGGCATCGATCGAGATTCACTTCAAGCGCAGCAGGGCAAATATTGCCTCGGTCTACATGACATTGAGAAGCGGAAGCATGATCGGCTTGGTCCTTGCCACAAGCCAGATGGTGGGTTGGAAGGACATGCCAAACGGCCAGCCGGACTGGGTGATGTTTACGTTCGGCGCGCCGGCGGAGCTTGACGCGAACACGATGTATTTCATCAGGCTGTCGTCTGTTCCCGATTCCACCGTTCCAGAAAATAGGGCTAGAGGAGTGATTCATTGGACCTATCGCCACTCGGCTTTCAGTCCGCCCGCATACGCGGACGGCGATGCCTGGCGGTACATAGGCATGAATAACGATCCTTCCTACGAGGGGCAGCAGCTCGGGCCGGTTGATCAGTACGACTTCAATTTCAGGGTCTATAACTGAGTTTTCCATGTTGATATTCTCCGTCGGCAGGTGTATTATTAATTCCGTCCTGTTAAACAGGCTTGTCTTCCTCGCCGGGCCCGTGTGGATTATGTCTGAATGTGATCAAACGGCGCCCGATAGAATCGCGGACTCAAATCCGCAAAAACTGCGCCCTGCGGGGCGCTATTGGAGCATCAGGTTATGAATTTTCTGAAGCGTTTGTTCTCAGGGGCTCGGAATAGCGGCAATTTCTCCGCGCGTCCGAAGTCCGATCAGGTGGTTATTGTTGATGCCACAGGCATAATCAATCAGCGGCACAAGGCTGCCAATGGGCAGGGCAGTCCGCGCGACCATGCGGCCATCTTGAAGGATGTTCTGAGCTTTGCGTCCAGGGAGGGATTGAACTTTCAGCTCGTCTTCATCGGCCGCCCGCTCAGGGAGGCAGCTGAGGGAAGCGAAAGGAAGGGCGTGACCGCGCATTACGTCGAAACGAGGAATGCGTGTCGGGACATGATCCTCGGCCTCGTCAAGGAATCTTTGCGAAAATACAACGTGGTGGTATGTGCATCCGATCCGCAAGTTGAGGCGCAGGCTTCCGCGCTGGGCGCTGATTGCATGCGGCTTTCGACATTCAAGAAGACGCTCGATGGAAGCGACGAGAGACCGCGCCAGCCGCCGAGGAATTCCAACAGCAGGCGAGAGGCTGCCGAACAACGCCCCTCGGAGCCCGAAAAAACCGAGTCACGGCAGGACACGCGCGATGCCGCCGTTCTGACGCTGATTGACCCCGTTTGATGTGCCTAGTAGTCCCGACCGATGAGGCTCTTCCGCCCTGCCGCAAGAGGGACAATCGTTGAGGTCCCGGTGATCAGGATCAGCCAGCCTAAGGTAGGGAGCAGCCCTCTATGAAGCGTTGCATCCCCAATGTGGCCAGCATAATAAGCGTGAAACAGCGCGCCGAACGGCAGGATCGCTAAGGTCATGAATGCCAGGCTCAACGCCAGGTTCAGCGTGCCGCCGAATCCCGATATTATTGCCGCCGGATTTCTCTGCTTGAGATCGAGAAACACGGCGCCCAAGCCGGTGGCCAGCCCGCTGAGCGCAAAGGACATCGCCAAGGCAAGCAGCAGGGATGTCAACAGTACGCTCAGTTCGGCGCCGAGCATCAGCATGGACACACTTGTCAGCGTCACGCTTATGGCGATCATTCCGGCAAGCGCCCCGCAGAACTTGATCAGCAGCACCCGCCCCATCCCTGTCGGCGACAGACCGAGAATCCAGAAACCGTGCCCCTCGAGGCTCAGTTGCGGGTAGACGAAACGCGAGCAGAACGAACACATGACCGCGGAAAGGCTGAAGACATTGAGGAATGCGATGAGATTGCGCCACACTGGGGTCAGCATGTGATACTGCAAATTGCGAAGATTGAAAAAATAGAGCCCCAGCAGTCCGAAGAAGATGAGGCCCTGCGTCCACTGCACCGGGTCGCGAAGCAGGCTCCTGAGATCCTTTAGCACGATGGCCGCCGCGTCGGGCGGGATGAGGGGGATGTGCCGGCCCGGCCAGGATAGTGGCTTTGTCGGCAATCGGGCCCGCCTCCTCGCGGCGAGCACTTTTTGCCAAGCCGGGTAAAACAGCGCGTTTCCGACCCGCTCCGTCAGCATTCCGAAGAAAAGGACGTTCGATATGAGAACGCCCATCAGGAGCGCTGTCCGTCCGAACGCGCCCCTCGATGAAGACATGATTCCCTCGGATACCCACCAGCTCGGCAGGAGCGGGTAGGAGGCAATCCGCATGCCGGGGACAAGCCGGGTCATGATAAAGGACACCTCGTCGTCAACACCCCTCGCGCCTCGCGCTGACAGTAAGAACCATCCAAAGGCCAACATGCCAATGGCTATCCACGCACCGGGCCGGATAATCGGCAGCCACCTGACCGCTGGCAGCGCGATCAGCATTCCCACCATGGCGCAGAGCACGACGAACGGGACCGAGAACAGGAAGGTCCACACCACGAACACGGGCGAGAGCTTCTCGTGCAGGGCATAGGCTCCGATAAAGGGGATTATCATGAAGAAAAACGCCCACGAGGAGAGAAGCGTGGTCTCGAGCAGCTTGTGCAGGACCAGTTGTCCGTGGGATACGGGCCGCAACATGAGCGACGGGATCTCGTCGGAACGGAACAAAGTGGTGTATGCGGTTATGATATTCGAGATAACGAGCATCAATCCAAGTCCGAAGAAGAAAACCGTGAAGAGGTGCCGCACGATCATGAGCCCTATGCCGCCCAGCGCGCTGAGGAACCTGAATCCCTCGAAGAAGAGAATGCCGAGTCCTCCAAGGAGTCCCAGCGCGAAGGTGAGTATGAACGCAATCTTGAACCTGGACTGCTCCCTGGCCAGCCTCTTCAGGTTCATCATCACGCGCCAGTCCTTCTTTAGAAGAATGGCAAATGCATTCATCTTCAATACCTCAACAAGGCGGGCTTGCCCGCAACCCGATTTGTTTTGCTGGAGACGGCCGTCCCCGGCCGTTTATGTCCTCCATAGGCGGAGGAACGGCGGAGACCGCCGTCTCCATTTGTCCGCTATTAGCTCCTTAAACTTCGATTGTTTGAGTAAATGAGTCAAACAAATCCGACT
>CAYWJE010000065.1:0-14994 GCA_964458525.1 uncultured Verrucomicrobiota bacterium | reverse complement strand
AAGTTTAAGGAGCTATTGCATTGTTTCCGGATTCCGATATTTTGTTTGTTCAGGTCATCGAAAAGAGTGCTTCCGGCCTTCTCGTGTGCCGGACGGACTATGCGATGAATACGAATAGATAAGGCCATATCGTTTTACAACGCGGAGAATGGAGTCGACAAACTGTCGCACACCATGTAGCAACGTCTTGATTAAATTCCTGATCCGCACCTTTCAAAGGTGCGGATCAGGAATTACGTCTGATATTACACTTTTCGGTACAGCAAAAATGTTTTTGACACTCCGAACGAAACAAAGCATCCTTTTTGGGATACAGAATGGAGGTTCAACAAATAGTTGGGCAAAGAGATTAAAGATGATTCGCCAGAGACCGGTCTGATTGGAGGCCCAGAGAAGCGAGAGATCGTGATTGTAGATTACGACCCGTCATGGCCAAAGAAATTTGAGAGGCACGCCGAGAAGATCCGAAATGCTCTTCAAGACAACGTCATTTCAATTGAACATATCGGCTCTACCTCGGTTCCGGGCCTCGCGGCCAAGCCAATTATCGATATAGATTTAGTGGTTGAGAATTCGAGTGACGAATCGTCGTATCTTCCTGCATTGGAAGCCAACGGCTACATCCTGAGGGTGCGTGAGCCAGATTGGCACGAGCACCGAATGATGCGAACCCCTGAATTAGATGTTCACGTCCATATTTTTTCACCAGACGCGCCTGAGTTCCACCGCCACATAAGATTTCGCGACCACCTACGAAAAAACATGAATGATCGAATGCTTTATGTTTCTACGAAGCATAAGCTGGCAACTGGATCATGGAATGATACGAATGATTATGCACGCGCCAAGACGGAGGTCATCGAGGGCATACTTTCGAGATGTAATTAAGGGCCGCATGGCACATAAGCCCAACGTTCGCAAGGAGAGATAAGGTGGGGATATTCGACATCTTTATGTCTGACCCCCTCAAAGGGTGGCCCGAACACATCGGGGTAAAGGGACGCTTGGACCTCAAGTCCTTTCTGCTCGACGCCACCGGAATCGGTGACTCTGCCGAGTCCCTCCGGAAATATGGCAGGCCAGATGAGAAGCAGCCATACAGGTCTGGCCGCTTCTCCTACGGGCAGTCTGGTTGCTATTTTGAGATCGAGGAAAAGAAGGTGTGCTATATCGCGATTGTCCTTCAAAACGACGAACGCGATAAGCTGAGCCCGGTGGCCGTCACGATTGTGGCCGCCGATTCTTCGAAACTCACTCTCACCGGCGAGAGCATGGCGCAAGAAATTCGGGACACGCTTGGGCCACCTGCTTCGTCAGATTATGATGAGAATGAGAAGATTGATTTCTACCATCTAAATTCGTACATGCTGGAGGTCGAAGCGACTCCAGCTGACAAAATCAAGAGAATCAATCTGTTCGAGAGAGTTTGATTGCGAACATAACGTTGGAAACATATTTCACAAACCGTCCTGCAGGGTAATACCCCATTGCTTTCCGTCAGGCTCCATGTTATCGTCACTTGTGACAATAAACTGAGAAAAGAAACTTCAGTATGGCAGGAGCCTGCTTGGACAACATGGACGTGGACAACGTAAGAGTTTCCTCGAACGTCGGCACGGTCGTCTCGGTGCGCGGCAGTGTCGTGGACACAAGGTTTGATCGGCATTTGCCCGCGATCTACTCGGTGCTGCGCGCCGGGCCTGAGAAGCGGATCGTCATTGAGACGCTGGCGCATCTGGACGCGCGACGCGTGCGCGGGATCGCGTTAACGCCTACGCAAGGTTTGGCGCGCGGCATGGCGGTGGAGGACACGGGCGGGCCGCTCAAAGCGCCGGTGGGCAAAGAAATTCTCTCACGGATGTTCGACGTGTTCGGCAACACCATTGACCTCGGAGCGGCACTGTCCGGCGTCCAGTGGCGCTCCGTGCATCGGGCTCCGCCTCCTCTGGCACGGCGTTCCATTAAGTCCGAAATCTTTGAAACTGGCATCAAGGTCATTGATGTGCTTGTGCCGCTGGAGCGCGGCGGCAAAGCGGGGTTGTTTGGCGGAGCTGGGGTCGGCAAAACGGTGCTCCTCACCGAGATGATTCACAATATGCTTGGGCGTCAGAAGGGCGTCAGCCTGTTTTGCGGCATCGGCGAGAGATGTCGCGAAGGCGAGGAACTTTACCGCGAGATGAAGGCAGCCGGCGTGCTGTCGGATATGGTGATGATCTTCGGCCAGATGAATGAGCCGCCTGGCAGCCGATTCCGCGTGGGTCATGCCGCGCTGACGATGGCCGAGTATTTCCGCGACGACGAACACCGTGATGTCTTGCTGCTCATTGACAATATTTTCCGTTTCATTCAAGCCGGCATGGAAGTGTCCGGACTGATGGGCCAAATGCCGTCGCGTTTGGGCTATCAGCCTACGATGGGTACCGAACTGTCAGGATTGCAGGAACGCATAGCCAACACGGATACTGGCGCCATCACCTCCATTCAGGCGGTGTATGTGCCGGCGGACGATTTTACCGATCCGGCGGCAGTACATACGTTCTCGCATCTCTCCGCCTCTATCGTGCTCTCGCGGAAACGGGCTAGCGAAGGTCTTTTTCCGGCCATAGACCCGTTGCAATCGAGTTCAAAGATGGCCACACCCGGGATCGTCGGCGAGCGACATTACGGTTTGGCACAGGAAGTTCGTAGGACGCTCGCACAATATGCGGAACTCAAGGACATCATTGCCATGCTCGGCATGGAACAGCTCTCGCCGGACGATCGGAACGTAGTCGCCCGCGCCCGCCGCTTGGAGCGTTTTCTCACGCAACCCTTTTTTACCACAGAGCAGTTCACTGGCATCAAAGGGAAGCTTGTCAGCCTCAAGGACGCGCTGGACGGATGTGAGCGTATCCTGCATGACGAATTCAAGGACTATCCTGAGAGCGGTCTCTACATGATCGGGCCGATAACCGAAGCAAAGGGAAAGCCGAAATGACACTTAAGGTTCTCCTGCCGTTCCAGATTTTCGCCGAGAAGACCGGCGTGTTACGCATTGTCGCGGAGACGCTGAAGGGTTCGTTTGGGCTCCTGCCGCACCGACTTGATTGTGTGGCGGCGCTGATGCCTGGTATTCTGACCTACGAAACGGAAGCAGAGGGGGAAGTGTTCATCGCCGTGGCTGAAGGAGTGCTGGTGAAGGCCGGCCCGGACGTGCTCGTTTCTGTGCGCCGGGCGATCGGCGGAACAGACCTCAGTCAGTTGCGTGATGCGGTCGGCAAGGAATTTCTGACCCTGAACCAGCACGAGCAGGACGTACGCACGGTTTTGACGAAGCTGGAAACCGGCTTTCTGCGTCGCTTTATGACCTTTCAACATGAATGACAAGTTAGAGAAAACATCGAGGAATAGGACGACCTTCGCCGAGCAGGTTGGATCGAAGGCGGCATGCAAGCTCAGAGCGCGGCGTAATTCCACGCGAGGTGTCTGGTTCGGCCTCGGCATGATGGGGCTCATCGGCTGGTCGGTGACGATTCCGACGCTATTCGGCGCGGCAATCGGCCTCTGGTTGGACAGGCGCTATCCGGGTGGGCACTCCTGGACGCTGATGTTCCTGGTCGCCGGACTTGTGATCGGTTGCTGGAATGCGTGGCATTGGGTAAGCAAAGAGGACAAGGCGATGCGGGAGGAAGAGGAGAATGGCGATGAATGAGAATCTGGCGCTGATGCTGGCGGGGTTTGCGGGGTGTTTGCTTGGAACGCTCTTCTTTTCCGGCCTTTGGTGGACGGTTCGCAAGGGCATTTCCTCCAAACGGCCGGCGCTTTGGTTTCTCGGCAGCTTGCTGTTGCGAACGGGGATCGTGCTTGCCGGATTCTACCTGATTTCCGGAGGTCGTTGGGAGCGGCTGGTGGCATGTCTGCTCGGATTTGTTATCGCGCGTTTCATCGTGATCTTTCGAGTGCGCTCCCGCCTTCGCCCTCAGTCATCGACAAGACAATCAAGCCAGGTGCCGCTCGCCGGGCCGCAGGCAGAATATCCGGTTTGCCCGGCAGGGGAGGCCAGCCATGCGCCTTAGTCCCGATGAGATGATTTTCTGGCAACACGGGTTCTTCAAACTCAATGCCACCATCGTGTTCACGTGGGGACTGATGCTCGTGATGGCCATTGGATCGAAACTCATCACGCGTAAACTATCCACAGCCATAAAACGCTCCCGTTGGCAAAACCTTATCGAGATCGTCGTCACCGGAATCGTGAAACAGATCGGCGAAGTGGGTCTTTCGCACCCGGAGAAGTATATCGGGTTTCTGGGTACGCTCTTCCTGTTTGTCGCCATGGCCGCCCTCTGCACCGTCATTCCAGGCTACGAACCTCCGACGGGTTCGCTCTCAACCACAGCGGCCCTCGCTCTGAGCGTGCTGGTGGCCGTGCCGTTCTTCGGCATCGAAGAGCAAGGCCTGGGCGGCTACCTTAAGTCTTATGTGAAACCGACGTTCATTATGCTGCCGTTCAATATCATCAGCGAGATCTCCCGCACGTTGGCTCTGGCCGTTCGTCTGTTCGGCAACATGATGAGCGGGGCGATGATTATCGGCATTCTGCTCACCATCACGCCCTTCATCTTTCCGATCGTCATGACATTGCTCGGACTGCTCACAGGAATAGTGCAGGCCTACATTTTCAGCATTCTGGCCGCAGTGTATATTGCAGCGGCCACGCGCACTCGCACACCTGAACCGGCTTCCACAATATAAAAGAAGCAACACCAGTAACAAAAGGAGACAGACCATGGACAATATGACGATTATCGCGGTGGCATCGATCGTCACCGGCGGCATCACCACCGCATTCGGCACGATGGCCCCGGCGCTGGGCGAAGGAAAGGCGGTCGCGACGGCGATGAGTTCGCTGGCCCAGCAGCCTGACGCTTCTGCCACCATCACTCGCACACTGTTTGTCGGTCTGGCGATGATCGAATCCACGGCCATCTACTGCTTTGTGATCTCGATGATTCTCTTCTTCGCCAACCCGTTCTGGAACCATGTCATCGCTGAAATCGCGGAGAAATAGACAATGCTTATTGATTGGTTCACCGTGGGTGCGCAGATATTCAACTTCCTCATCCTGGTGTGGTTGCTGAAGCGCTTTCTCTACAAACCCATCCTCAACGCCATTGATGCGCGGGAGAAGCAGATCGCCATGAAACTGGCAGACGCTGACGAGAAGAAGACCGAAGCCCAAAAGGAGCGCGATGAATTCCGGCACAAGAACGAGGAGTTCGACCGGCAGCACGCCGCGCGCTTGAGCAAGGCGATAGACGAGGCGACCATCGAGCGGCAGCGGCTTCTGGATGAAGCGCGACAAGCCGCGAATGCTTTGAGCGCCAAGCGAAGTGAAACGCTGAGAAGAGACGCCCACAATCTCAACCAAGCCATTGCTCGCCGAACCCAGCAGGAAGTGTTTGCCATCGCGCGAAAGGCGTTGGCGGATCTCGCCACGACGAGTCTGGAAGAGCGCCTGGGCAAGGTGTTCACTCGCCGCTTGCGGGATCTGGACGGCAAGACAAAAGAAAGCCTTGCTGTGGCGCTTACAACAGCGCCAGAGCCGGCGCTCGTGCGTAGCGCGTTCGACCTGCCAGCGGAACAACGCGCGGCGATACAGAATGCGCTTAACGAAACCTTTTCGGCCGAAATCCGCGTTCGGTTCGAGACCGCGCCGGACCTTATCAGCGGCATTGAGCTCAAAACGAATGGACGGAAGGTGGCATGGAGCATTGCGGACTACATCGCGTCGATGGAAGAGAGCGTCGGCGCTCTTTTGAAAGAAACAAACCAAGCTGTAGCCAACGCCGCACCTGAGTCAGAAGACCCGAAACCCGGAACAGCGAACCCATGACCACGATGCCTGAGAACTTGAGAAATGTCTGCGATCGCGCGTTCGCAGGAATCAGCCAAGGGCGCGAAGCGCTCACGCCGCAACTGACACTTCGGGAGGTGGGCACGATCAGCAGTGTCGCCACCGGCATCGCCAAGGTCTCGGGATTGCCCGGCGTGGGGTTCGAGGAACTGTTGGAGTTCCCCGGCAAGGTGCTCGGCATCGCTTTCAACGTGGACGAAAACGAAATCGGCGTCGTGCTGCTCGGCGAATACTGGCATCTGCACGCCGGGGACGAAGTCCGGAGAACGGGCCGAGTCATGGATGTGGCGGTGGGCGAGGGATTGCTCGGACGCGTCATTGATCCGCTCGGTCGCCCGCTCGATGGCGCAGGACCCGTGGCTACCGGCGAGCGCCTGCCCATCGAACGCCCTGCCGCCCCGATCATGGACCGAGCTCCCGTCACCGTGCCGCTCCAAACCGGCATAATGGTCGTAGATGCACTCATTCCCGTCGGGCGAGGGCAGCGCGAGTTGATTCTGGGTGACCGGCAGACGGGCAAAACGACCGTTGCAACCGATACCATCTTGAATCAGCGCGGACGAAACGTATTCTGTGTTTATTGTGCCATTGGCCAACGCGCATCCGCCGTGGCGAAGGCAGTGGCCGTCTTGCGAGAGAAGGGCGCGATGGATTATACGGTTGTTGTTGTAACCGAGGGCAACGACCCGCCTGGGCTCGCCTACATAGCGCCTTACGCCGCGACCAGTATCGCTGAGTACTTCATGGAAGCCGGGCGCGACGTGTTGATCGTTTATGACGATTTGACTCATCACGCGCGCGCCTACCGCGAACTATCGCTCCTGTTACGACGCCCCCCCGGCCGCGAGGCCTTCCCCGGCGATATTTTTTATATTCATTCGCGGCTGCTCGAGCGGGCGACCCATCTGCGCGAAGAGCGCGGCGGCGGATCGCTCACCGCCCTGCCCATCATCGAGACCGAGGCACAGAACATTTCGGCCTACATTCCAACCAACCTCATTTCCATCACGGACGGACAGATCTACCTCTCGCCATCCCTGTTCGAGTTGGGCGTGTTGCCCGCGGTCGATGTCGGCAAATCCGTCTCTCGCGTTGGCGGCAAAGCACAACGGGCGGCCTACCGCGCCGTGGCGGGCGACCTCAAACTCGCTTATGCGCAGTTCGAGGAACTTGAGACCTTTGCCCGATTCGGCGCCCGCCTGGATGAGGACACCCGCAAAATCATCGAACATGGACGACGAATACGCGCCTGCTTGAAGCAGCTGGAAGGAGCCCCGGAGTCCATGGCAGAGCAAATCGCCGTCCTGCTGGCGCTATCTGCGGAACTCTTTGACCAAGTGCCGATCGGCCGGATGACGGACGCGGAAAACGCCGTGCGGGCGGCGGCGGCGAGCATCCCTGCGGACGTGAGTGCCCGTTTCGAAACCGCCAAAAAGCTGAGCGCTCAGGATCGTGAGATAATCATCGAAATCGCCCGCCATTCGCTCATCCGCTTTGAATCCGAGCCCGTAGTTAACCCCGAAGCCACACTCGAATCCACAATCGAGTCCAACCCTGAGGCTGAGACCAGGCCGAAGGGCACAGCTGAATCCAATTCGGGACCGGCGCCCTCATCGGAATCAAAGCCGCCGTCGGAGGCGGTGGCCAGGAAGGAATCGTGAGCGACACTACAGCGAGTTTACGGCGGAAGATCCGCAGTGCCAGCGATCTCCAATCGGTCGTCCGCACAATGAAAGCCATGGCCGCTTCGAGCATCGGACAATACGAGCAATCGGCGCGTGCATTGGACGACTACTACCGAGCCGTGGAACTAGGGTTGGGCGCCTGTTTTCGGCAAAGCGAGACTTCCTCTGCGGCGCTGGAACGGGAAAGGCCAAGCGAGACGAGTGCGATCGGTGCCATCGTGTTCGGTTCAGATCAGGGACTCGTGGGCCAATTCAACGACGTGGTCGCCGACTTTGCGATCAATACACTCGACACTCTACCCGGTAATCCCCAAGTCTGGGCGGTCGGCGAGCGGGTGTATGCCCGCCTGGCGGACGCGGGTTTGCCACTGGAGGGCCTATTCCCCGTGCCGAGTTCTGTTCATGCGATTGCTCCGCTGGTTGGGCAAATCCAGATTGAGACCGAGGCGCGTCAAGTCAAAGGAGGGGATGCGCGACTGTATGTCTTCCACAACCGTCCGCAATCCGGGGCCATTTATGAGCCGATCGGTGAACGGTTGTTGCCGCTCGACGAGCAATGGCAACAAGGCCTGGCAAAAGTCAGTTGGCCGACGAAGGCCTCGCCCGAGATCATTGGGACCGGCACCGGAACTTTGCGCGCATTCATCCGCGAATATCTGTTTATCTCGCTCTTCCGGGCATGTGCCGAATCCCTCGCAAGCGAAAATACGAGCCGCCTGGCGGCGATGGAGCGTGCCGACAAGAACATTGACGACTTGCTACAGAATCTGAACGGCACATTTTACGGCTTGCGCCAGAGCGGCATCGACGCGGAACTCTTCGACGTCATCTCCGGCTTCGAGGCGCTCAGCGTAGAGGAAATCTGAAGACCGCTGACTTGTGATTACTCTGACGCACCTTGTACCGTATGCGCAGCAGCGCGGCATGCCTATGTGCATGACGGCGACAGGCCACACCCGCCGGGATGCAATCCCGGCCTACATCCCGCAATCCCTGCAAGCCGGCATTGCAGGATGCGGAATAATTCTACAATTACCGCTTGACATAATAGACCAACACTGTACTATCCCACTTTGAACATTAAACAGAAAAAAGACTATGAAGACAGAGAAAACATCCGCCAAAAACTCACTCGTGAAGGACCTGATGTCACGGAAAGGATTCCCGCCGGTCAGCATATTGCCGTTGTGGCAGCGCATCTATCAGCAGTTCATAATTCGCAGCCAGCGATGGGGCCTGCCGTCCAATACCTGCATGGCGCTCGTGCATTTATATAGACATCCCGAGGACTCGGAGCCCGCCGCGATAGCCGAGGCCAACATCATTCCACGCCAGACCGCCACCTTCATCCTCGACACGCTCGAGCGGAAAAAACTGGCTGCACGTCGTCCACACCCCAACGACCGCCGCCGTAAGCGGGTTCAGCTCACGACCAAGGGCCACCGGGTGGCAGAAGAAATGTTCAAAGACCTTATACGATTTGAAGCCACCGCTCTACGGGCCATTGAGCCTTCCAAGGTGAACGAACTCTGTACTATATTGGATAGCTACGCCGATGCGTTGGCCGCCCAGAACGCCTCTGAAACAAAATCTTAAAAGGACCCGCACTCATGCGACCGCTCTCCATTCTCCATTTGATTCTGTTCGGCCTGCTGGCCGCTGGACTGAGCGTCGGCTGTTCCTCTTTCAATCCTGAACGAGCGCGTCGTGAGCACACCGAGTCCTTCACGAGCAACCTCTTGCAGTTGGCTCAAAGTGAGCTGTCGAAGCCCCTTAGTCTTGATGACTGCATCCGCATTGCTATGACGAACAATTATCAGGTGCGCAAGGCCGACCTCGACCGCGAGTTGTATCGCATCGGCAAGCAGGTGGCTTTCACCGCATTCCTCCCAAAAGTCGCCGCATCCGGCGGCTATAACGTGTACAGGAAAGACCCGCAGATTTTGGACAAGAAATTCGGCACAGGCGAAATCAACGTCACTATGCCGATTTTCATGCCATCGAGCTGGTTCCTCTATGCGGCGACACGTCATGGCTATGCGGCCGCCGGAGTGGCAGCCCACTACATCCGCCAGGGCATTGTTCTACAGACCAGCGTCAATTACTTCAACGTACTTGTTCAGCAGGACACCATTGTCGCGCTGGAAACGCAGATCGAAGCCGCCCGTGAAACCGCTGCCCGCGTTTCGGGCCTCGCTGACGAAGGCTTGGTCAGCCATTGGGAAGGCGACCAAGCCCGTTTTGAGGCCGAACTGCGCGAAACCGAATTGAACCACGCCCGCCGTCAGCTCGTCGTCCTTCGCAGTGAACTCCTGCAAGGCCTCGGCCTGCCCGCGAACGCCCCAATCGAACTCTCCGGCGATACCGGCGACGCCCACTTACCTGACCACTCGCTGGAAGACCTGGTACTCCAGGCCTTGGCCATTCATCCTGAACTCGCCATAGCCGATCGCCAGGTCGTCATCCAGGATCACGAAGTGCGACAGGCCTTCTGCGATTTCCTGCCTATGATCTCCCTTTTTTCCACAGGTACATGGACCGGTAACGATCTGGCAGCCCATGCCGAAAATTGGGTCAGCGGGTTCCACGGCGCCTGGACGCTCTTCGACGGGCTGGCCAACGTCGCGCGCTATCAGGCGGCCAAAGTCGAGCGCCAGCAAACGCAACTCGCGCGCGAAAACACTTTTCTCTCCGTCATTGTGGGGGTCGTCGCCGCTGAGGCCGCCGCGCGCGATGCGAACGAGACCACGCGCATTCGCCAGCGAGCCTATGAAGTAAGCTTGGCCAAGTGGGAAGATTACGATGCTAAGGCGCGCGAAGGCCTCATTCCCCTATCCGACGCCCTTGATGCAAGGGCCGTGCTGGACCTGCTCCAAGTGGCCCTCGTCAAAAGCAAATACCAGGAGCGGATCGCCATCGCCAATCTTGAACTGGCCATGGGTATCACCCTCGTCCCCAACGAATCAACCGAAACGAAAACAGAAGAGCAACCATGAAAACATCTCGACCTATCCTTTACCTTGCCCTACCCGCCCTTCTCGCCGTCTTTTTTACCGGCGGCTGCGGAAAGAAAAATGACATCGCGGAGGAATCCATACGAACCCTGTCTATTCGCGCCATGAACGTCGCTCCGCGCACGTTCGAGCGGCGACTGACGGTCCAAGGTACCCTCGAAGCGAAGCACTTCGCCCATGTCGCCTCCCGCGCCGACGGGAATCTCGACCAGATCTGGGTGGATATAGGCGATACAGTCGTCGCTGATCAAACCGCTCTCTTCCAGATCGATCCGATCAGCCGCGAAAACGCTTTGACCATTTCCCGCCAGGACCTTGCTGTGAGCGAAGCCTCTCTTGTGGTTGCTCAGGCCTCCGCCAGGCAGATCCAGGCCGAAGCCCGCAAGAGCACGCTCGATTTCAAGCGTTTTGAGCGTCTGTACAAAGACAGCAAGGTCAGTCTGAGCGAGTTTGAAGCCGCCGAAGTGGGCAACGCTCAAGCCGAGGCGAGCATTGCCGTGGCAAACGCCCAAGTGGACCTTGCCGAACGCCAGGTCAAACAGGCTGAAGCCGCGCTCAGTATCGCCGAGAAGAATTTGGCAGACACCAAGGTGTTCGCTCCCATCACTGGCGTGATCAGCGTCCGCCATGCCGAGCCCGGCGAACAGATGTCCGTCGGCAAGATTGTCTTGCGCATTGACGATCTCTCCGTCATCGAAGTCGCCGCCTTCCTCCCCGCACAATATTATTCCGAGATCATCCCCGGCCAGACCCGGTTCCGACTTGAGATCAGCGACCAGTCGGCCGGCGAGCATTACGTCACCTACCGTAGCCCAGTCATCGACACCACCCTACGGACTTTTGAAATCAAGGGTCTACTCGAAAACGCCGGCGAACTCGTGGTGCCCGGCCAGATGGCCGATCTGATGCTCGTCTTCGAATCACGGGAAAACCTGGGGGTCCCCTCCCCATCCATTCTGGTCCGAGCCGGCCGCGAGATCGTGTTCGTGGCGAAGGACGGTATCGCCGTCTCACGCGAAGTGAAGACAGGGCTTCAGAACGATGCCTGGACCGAAATTTTAAGTGGGCTTAAACCTGGCGAATCCGTCATCACCGAAGGCCAAACTCAGCTACACGATGGCATGGCCGTTGAAATCCTCTAACTCTGGAGATCCCCCACATGTTCCTCGCCACTGCTTCTACTAAACGCCCGATTGCGATGAGCTGCCTGCTCATCGCCCTGATCGGGCTAGGCATCAACTCTTACCGTAAGCTGCCGATCGAGAATATGCCCGCGGTGGATATTCCCTACGTCGCGGTTATCACCCAATGGGTCGGGGCCTCGCCTGAGGATATCGAGAAAGATGTCGCCAAAATCATTGAAGATGCCGTTTCGGGCATCGATGGACTGAAGCACATCGAATCCTCCTGCATGGAGAACGTCTCCCAGGTCATTCTGGAATTTAACCTGGCCGTTAATGTGGATACCGCCGCGCAAGACGTGCGTGAAAAACTCGATTTTGTTTTGGATGACCTGCCCGATGACGCCGATCGCCCGGCGATTATGAAGATCAACATCAACGCCTCGCCCATCGCTAACATTTTCTTGTCTGGCGACGCGCCCATTGACGATTTGTATGATTATGCCGACAACGTTATTGCCGACCGTTTCGCCACGGTCCCCGGTGTAGGGGAAGTCCAGGTCATTGGCGGTAATGAACGCGAGGTCTGGGTCGAACTGGACCGTGCAGCCCTGGCCGCCGCAGGTCTCACCTCGGCCGACATTGTCGCCGCCATGCAGGGAGGCATTCTCTCCCTGCCCGGTGGCCGAATCCGCGAACACGGCAACGAATACTCCATTCGCTTCGACGCCGAATACCAGAATGTCACCGATATCGCCAATCTTGAAGTAGCTAACAGCGACGGTGTGCGCCGGCGCCTCTCCGATCTTGGCATCGTCCGTCTGGCCACGGAAGAGGTCCGCCAGCGAGCCATCCTGGATGGGAAACAGGGGATTGTGCTCAAGGTCGTCAAAAAGGCGGAGGGGAATATTGTCGAACTCTCCAAGGAAATCCGCAAACGGTTTGATAATATCCAGCAGACCCTCCCCGGAGGCATGGAGTTGACCTGGGTGTCCGACGAATCCACCAACATCCGCGAATCAGTGAGTTCCGCGATCTCCTCCGTGCTGGGCGCCATCATACTCTGCGCCCTGGTGCTCTTTATCTTTCTCGTCAATATCCGCACCACCATCATCGTGGCCATCACAATGCCCGTAACGATTATCATCAGCCTCTTCGCCATGTACCTCGCGGGGCAGACCCTGAACATTCCGACCCTGCTGGCCATTGGTCTTTCAACCGGCGTACTCGTCGCCAACTCCATCGTCGTTCTTGAAAACATCATCGAAAAGTTTGAGGTGATGGACGACCGTTGGGAAGCGGCGCGTGTCGGCACCTCCGAGGTCGCGGTCGCCGTCCTGGCTTCCGCCGGCACCAACGTCATCGTGATGTTCCCGATTGCAATGATGGCCAGCCTGGCGGGCCGCATACTGGCCCCCTTTGCGATCACAGTGCTCATCGTTAACGCCATGTCCATCTTTATCAGTTTCACCCTCACTCCGATTCTCTGCGCGATGATGTTGGTGCCCGCCTCTAAGCGAAAACAAAACTACTTCACCCGTTTCAGCAAGCGATGGGAGAAAGGTTTCGAAGGGCTCGGCAATCATTTTACCAATGGCCTACGCTTCATCACCGAAAAAAAACGCTACAATCTTCCGATCGTCCTTGGCTTTGTTCTTCTCTTTTTCTTCACAATGAATATCGGGGGCAAACGGCTTGGCTTCAGTTTCTCCGAGACCGCGGACAAAGCGCGCATTTTCATTCGTGTCGAGTTCCCCCCTTATTACGATCTGGAACAGACCGTTGCCCGTATTGACGGAATCCAGACCCGCCTGCAGGACTACTCCGACCTGGTGCATGTTCTCACCACCGCTGGAAAAGCCGAATCCAGGAGTGGCCAAGCCAGTGAAGGCGTTTACATGGGACAGATCGAGCTGTTCTTCACGCCCAAGACAGAACGTGAATGGACCATCCATGATCGCCTGTCCGAGATTCGCGCCCTGCTCACAGACGAAACCGATGCCTTGATCACCGCGTCCATCCCCGGCGATATGGGTGGCGGTCAAAGTTTCCAGATCGATCAAGACCTCATCGGTGAAGATCTCGATGTACTCGATGCCACCGCGCTGGCCATTCAAGAGGCCATCTGGAAAATTGAGGGGGTAGACCAACTCCAGACCACGGTGCGCGACACTAAGCCTGAGATACGGGTAGTGCCCAAGCGATCGGTGCTCTCCGATCTTGGCCTGCCGACCAGTCATCTCGCGGCCATCGTGCGCGGCAACATCGCGGGCATTGAGGCCGCCAATTATAAGCGCGGAGACCGCACCTACGACATTCGCGTTAAACTGGGCGAGGAGCCTGGAAAGGACCAAATCCGCCAGTTCCTCCTTCCCGGCGCCGACGGCCGCCCCATCCCGCTGGAGACCGTCGCCGACGTCATTGACGACCGCGCCACGATTCAGATTTATCGCGTGGACAAACAGCGTACCGTAAAAATCCTGGGCGACCTCAAGGAAGGCTATACGATGAGTAACATCGCGAACGAAATCAAACGTCGAATCGAAGAGGGGAACTTAATGCCATTCGGCGTTGAATTTAAAAGCGCGGGCATGAGCGAAATGCTCGGAGAGATCGTCGCCGACTTTGGCGAAGCCATCCTGCTTGCCATCTTTCTCACACTCCTCACCCTGGCGGCGATCCTTGAATCCTGGAGTCGCCCGGCATTGGTGCTCCTCACTGTTCCCATGGGGCTCATTGGGGTCATCTGGACTTTGGTTATGGGCCAGTTCGCCATGACCATCTTCGTCCTGCTCGGCATGCTCATGCTGATAGGAGTGGTCGTCAACCCGGCGATTCTCATCGTCGACAAGATGGCCCAGCACCTGCAGAAGGGCACCTGCCGCCGCGAGGCCATGCTCACGGCCATGGAGGAACAGTTCCGCCCCGTTCTGATGGTGATTCTCGCCTCCAGTCTCGGCATGCTGCCTATGGCAATCAGCCGAGGCATCGGTTCCGAAAGTCGCGCAGGCATTGGTTCCGCCTCTGTCGCCGGTGTGCTCATTGCGGGCCTGCTCACCATGCTCGTCCTGCCGCTCATCTATACCCTATTCACCGGCAAGCCGAAAAAGAATGGAGCGCTTGCCAGCGGGGAGCCCTGCGAAGACCAGCAGACCAGCAGCGAACAGCAGAAGCCTCTCGCGCCATAGCAAGAAAAAGCACCACTGCCCCAATCTTTCTTCTGTGGTCCTTCCGGAAATAGCGTGTGATTTTTTGGCGCTTCGTACGCAACGACCAAT
>CAYWJE010000064.1:0-15017 GCA_964458525.1 uncultured Verrucomicrobiota bacterium | reverse complement strand
GAACTGTGAACCGTGAACGAGTACAAAAAAAACACACGGAAAACCCGGAAGCGCCATCTGTTCATAAAAACCAGCAAAAGTCTCGTATATTAATCATTAAAGCGACTCACCGGTCCCGCTGTGAGGCCATGAAGGTCGGGAGGAGTCCGAGCAGGCTGCATGCTTTCAATGCCGTCAGGATCGCGATTATGGGGAGAATGCCCATGATCGGAAGCAGCAGCATGCCGATAATGAAACCGCCGGCGGCCGAACCCGAGAGGTCCACGGCGTTCGTCAGCGCCGCCGTCGCGCCTGTCGCGCTGCGATGTGCGCGCAGGATATGATTTGCGAGTGGGAACTGCGCGCCTCCAACCCATCCCGTGAATACCATCAAAGCGTACACGGCTGCTTCCACGCCTGCGGCCGTTCCGACGTGCGGTAAGTACATAATGCACGCGGCTGCCGCCAGCGCCGCGATCATCACGGCGATATCAAGTCCTATAATGCCCGGCATTGCCCTGCGCGGCCCGGTCATCCACACGGCGGAGCCGGCTCCGAGCGCCAATCCGCACATATATAGCGCGGTTATCAGCCCTATCCGTTCATACACGTATCCGCACAGGTTCTGGAAAATGAAGATAATCGTCACCTGCAGCGCCATCTCGCAGAAGCCTGTCGAGCCAACCGATACGAAAAGCATGCCCCTGAACCAGCCTTGGCTGAAACGCCCTGTTCCGTCCGCCTGCTTGCGCCCGCGCAATATCGACAACACTCCGATTGCCAGGAAAATCGCCCCCATTGACAGCAGCGCTAATGATATAGCCTCCCATCTCGCGCGGCGCAGGCCATTGAACAGCCATTCCATTCCCGATCCGCTGAACCGGCTCCAAAGCATCATCGAGTAGTATGTGGATACCGGCTTCATGGAAGTGTTCGCTGGAACGGCTGAATTCTCCAGGCGGGTTTTAACGAAAGCCAGCTTCTCAGCGCTGATTTCATCTGCAGCGAGGAAATATTCCGGCAGAAAATAATCAGTCGGGATGTCGGCTTCAGCACTGCGCATAAACAACGTTTCCCTGTCGAGCGTGATGGGACTGTTCTCGTGTCCGGCAAAGAAGCGGGTGCGTTCGCCTGCTGTTACCATGACGCGATCAAAGGCGCTTTCAAGCGACCTGTAGATCGAGGCGGCGAGCCCCGCCGCCTCTTCGCCGAGATGCACGGAGGTATTCAGGGATACGCACAAAAACCCGTTCGCGTTGAGAATCCGGGCGGTATCACGGAAGAACCCGGACGTATAGAATCTGTTAAGCGCCATAGTGGCCGGCGCAGGCGCGGCTATGATGATTATGTCAAATGACTCGCGACAGGTCTTTACGAAGCGGGGTCCGTCAAGATGGTATTCCTCGAATCGTGCATCGGCAGTGGCATTTTGATATGTCGGTCCGGCGTAATTGTCGAGAATTCTGTGTATTTTGCCGTCCAACTCCACGTGAAGGAGACGGGATAGGGGATATTTTAACAGTTCCGGCAGGTCTGAAGCCGGCGCGCCGCCTATCAGAAGCGCTGATTGCGCGTCCGGCTTCTGCGCCATGATGAAATGGATCTCGTGCTCCGCGGCTATTGGTTCGGGAAAGGAGAAGAGGACCTGTCCATTGCCGTAGAGCGTCTTCTGTCCCTCCGATTCGAGAAGCGCGAGGTTCTGGTAGCGCGAGTCGCAGGAATAGAGCAGGCGCGGTCCGCCCGGCGCATCCAACAACCTGAAGCCGAACGAGCGCCACTGTGCGCGGACGGCCGCACGCTCTGCTGCCGCGAGACAGGATGGGATCATCCCGGACCCTGCCATGCAGGCGGCAAGCAGCCAGAGCAAGAGCCGGCGGCGTGGCGTGGCGGTAAGCAGCGCCGCGCCGGCAACCGCGAAGGCGCCGGCAAGCGCGGCCGTTGAAAGGGGCGGCAGTAAATGGACGAGGAGGAATGTGAAGAGCACGCCGCCGGCCATGCTGCCTATCGCATCGAGCGCGTAGATTCTGTTCACGGCATGCCTGAACTCGTTGGTGGTCAGGCGGCAGGCGCATGGAAACAGCGCGCCGATGACGACGCAGAACGGGAGCAGCGCCACTCCGGCGCCCGCAAGCATGTTCTCGAAGGATATGATGCCGCCGAAGGGCGCATCGAGCGCGAACCTCAAATGCCGGATGCCGACCAACTGGAAAGGAAGCGCGAGGGCGAGCAGCAGCAGCGCTGCGATCATGAAGCGCCTGGTCTGTGCCGTCGTCATGCGGCCGAGCAGGCCGCGCATTATCAGCGATCCGAGCCCTGCGCCGACCAGCCAGAAGCCGAGATTTGTGCCGAAGGTCAGCTCGTTGCCGAAGAAGATCACCAGCAGCTCGCGCAGCGCTAGGATCTGTGCGAGCAGTGAGAATAAGCCCGCGCAGAACATGGCAGCGAGAATTCTGCTCCTGGAGACGGGATTCGGCATTGTGTACCTATTCCGCGTCGAGCGAGAGCACAACGCTCTCGAAGATCTCGAAACTGGCGCCGCTCTTCCATGCATCGGGCGCCAGGCCGGCTTTCATGCTCAGGTGCCTGAGCGTCTCCTCTCTCGTCCAGCCCTGCTCGGTGGCGACCTCCGGAAGGAAGACAGCACGCCGATTGCCCTTCTGAAGGATGATGCCCTGCTCCCTGATCTTGAAATTGTCAATCGAAGGAATGGCGCGTATCGGGCTCAGGATCGAGACGTCCAGACAGATCCGTGGCAGCTCATCTGGATGGACCGGGTTGAACCTGGGATCGCGGAGCGCCGCATTTATGGCGTTATTGTGTACTGAACGATAAAGCGGCTCCTCCGGGGATAGCGAGCCTATGCATCCGCGCAGCTCTCCGTCCATGTGGAGTGTGACAAAGGTGGCCATATCCTGTTTCAGTTTCGACGTTATATTGTAGGCATCAAAGGAAAACGATCCCTTCCCCCCATTCACGCACCATTCCAGAGTATCCTTTGCAATGGCAAAGATGTCGGCCTTTTCCGCTTCCGACAGGCCCGGGGTCCAAGTGCCGCTCTTTTTTTCTTTCATGGCAATCTTCCTTTCCTGCGTTGGTGTCGAATCTTCCGCTGCGTCCAAAGGACGAGCACCGGACATGTCACGGACGGCGCTCCTGCCGCAGCCGGTGGAGCCGCCAAGGACAAGGCAGAACGCCAGCGCAGGGACGATCAGTCCGCGGCGAATAAGGGACGCCGGAGAGTTCGCTGTCTGTCTTGACAGACTGTTCTTCATCATGCTACCACCGTCGTCTGCTGGCACGTTCCAGTGTTTCGCGCTCCTGTCTCGTGAGGGTGCTCATTCCCTGTCTTTTGACCTTGTCGAGAATCCTGTCAACTTCCGCCGGAGAGGGTTTGTTAAACTTCTCGTTCCGCGAGTCCCCGGGCGGAATGATCTTGAATTTACGGCGCTGCCAGTGCCAGCGAAGCTCGTTGATCCAGCGCATGGGGTTGGGCCATTGCATCGGCATTCCGCGCCTGAGACTGAAATACGCATACCCATAGCCCGCCAATCCCCCGGCAATGTGCGCGGCGTATGCTATGTGGCCGGGCACGCTGACCATCGAGAATAGGTTGACCAGGGCCAGCCCGATGGCAAGTGTGCGCGCTTTCATCGTGATCGGCAGCACGAAGAAGAGGAGCAGCGTTACGGGCCTGTCGGGAAAGAGCGCGGCAAAGGCGCCGAGGATTCCGAAGACCGCGCCCGATGCCCCGATGCAGATGCCCGGCTGGCTGCCGCTGAGCGCCAGCCAACCGATGCCGGCGGCTATTCCGCAGATGAAATAGAGTTTCAGGAAACGGTTGGTTCCCATGAAGCGTTCGGTTTCGGGTCCGAAAAAGAACAGACCCAGCATATTGATGAGTATGTGCCAGAGCCCGCCGTGGAGGAACATGTATGTAATCGGCTGCCAGAGCGCCATTCGCCGCATTCCCTCACGGCTCAATGCAAATATCAGCGTGAAGGCGCCGCCGGTCATCCGATTGAAAAGAATCTGCGCAAGGAACGCGGCGGCGGTGGCGATGAGCAGCAGCCGCGTGCCGGGCGTGAGGGATGCTCCGAAAAATCCGTATTGCTTGCGATAATACATGCGCTGTTTTGTTGTTACTCAGCATTCAGTAGTCAGGAGTCAGAATAAGAAACCTATGTGAGCGAAGAGAATACGCGAAAGTTTTGTTGTAACTACTCGGAACGCTGTTGTTAACGGCCGCACAAGGCCTCGACTCTTTCTCGGGTCGGGGCGGCCCTGCCATGAATGAGAATAGTAGGGCGTGACAGCCTTGTCCCGCCGTGACTGTATTCTGTATTCTGACTCCTTACCTGAGCAGTTACGGTATTTCTATCATGCGAAAGGATGGCTTGCAAGCTCATATCCTTTTTGATTCACTTGTAGCAAATGGAAAGTGGCAATGGAGACGGCCGGCCCGGCCGTAAGGAACCCGGCGGAATCCGGCGGGCGACTGTTAACTCCATTATGTATGTTTTGCATCCGTTTGAATACCCGGAAACGGCATCTAAATGAGGAGAAAACGCAATGAAAGCTGAGCTTATAGTAGCCCTTGATGTGCCGTCCGCGTCTTCACTGCCAACAATTCTCGACCTGCTGCCCGACGAGGTGAAGTGGCTCAAGGTCGGCATGGAGCTCTTTACCGCGGGCGGCCCGCCGGTGGTGGAAAGCCTGGTCAGGCGGGGGAAGAGCGTGTTCCTTGATCTCAAATTCCATGATATTCCCAATACCGTTGCCAGAGCGGTCGCCTCCGCCGCCGGGCTGGGTGTCTCCATGCTCACGCTCCACGCGGCAGGCGGACGCGCCATGATTAGCGCTGCGGCGGAATCAGCGCGCTCCTTCGGCGCGACCGCTCCCAAGCTCATCGCGGTGACGACTCTCACGAGCCTGGACAGTTCGGACCTGGCCGATATAGGCATCACGCGGAGTCTGTCCGACCAGGCCCTGGCGCTGGCCGAGATGGCCCTGACATCGGGCGCCGACGGCATAGTCTCCTCGGTTCACGAGGCCGCGGCCTTTCGTCGCAAGTTCGGCGCCGACCCCCTGCTCGTTACTCCCGGCATACGGCCCGCTTCGGAATCAGTATCGGATGACCAGAAGCGGGTTGCCACACCCTCAAGCGCCGTTGCGGCCGGCTCCAGCTTTCTGGTCGTAGGCCGACCGATTCTGCAGGCCCAGGATCCGCGCGCGGCGGCACTGGCGATTCTTGAGGAAATGCGGTTTGGTATATAAGGTAGGCAGGAGTCAGAATTCATTGGTATGAATGAACTGACGAAATGCGATCTGGCGCAGAGGCGCAGAGATCTGAATAAATCAGTCTTAATATACTGTCCATACATTACTTGCCACTCTGTGCCTCTGCGCGAGATTATTTCCTTATTTCCATGGGATGGTCGTGGCCTTTTTTTCTTTTTCATGTCAACCTGCGACGGGTTGTGAGCGTATATTACCTTATGAACGGCGAGGGAGAAATTTCTTTGGAAACAAGCGACGAGGATTTGATCATCGCGCACAGGGAGGGTCATGCCGATGCGCTGGGAGCGCTCATTGCCCGGTACGCGACGCCTCTGCTCAGCTACCTGTCGCGCATGATCGGGGAGCGCGGACAGGCCGAGGATCTGTTCCAGGAGACATTCGTGCGGGTGCATGCAAAAGCATGGAGTTTCAGGCGGGACGGCCGGTTTAAGCCGTGGCTTTTCACCATTGCCACGCGTCTGGCGATTGACGCCATACGCAGGCGCGGACGCCGCCCCGCTCTCGTGTCGCTTGATGGAGATCCCGACTGTCCCGGCATCAGGCCGGATCCCGCGCGCGCGTCGGAATTAAACCCGGGCAGCGATATGATCCGGGCGGAGCTCATGGAGCAGGTGCGCCGGGCGGTTGACTCGCTTCCCGAGAGGCAGCGCGCCGCACTTGTGCTCTCCCATTTCCAGGGGCTCGGCTATGACGAGGTCGCAAAGGTGATGAGCTGCTCGGTAAGCACCGTTAAGACGCACATGGCTCGAGCAATCCGGACGCTTGCCCGGCTGCTGCCGGACCCGGAAAGTGAGGCAATATGACAAGTCACTTGTCCAACGAACAACTAATGGATCACCAGTTCGAGCTGGATTCGCCAGCGAACCGCCGCGCGGCAGAAGCGCATCTCGAAGGCTGCGCCGATTGCCGGCGGAAACTCGACTTTCTCCAGCGCAAGTTTGCCGCACTCGACGCTCTCCGTGCCGAGGTTCCCGCGGGTCCCGGCCTCGTCGAAGCCGCGCTACGCCGCGTCAAGGCGGCTCCGACTCCTGCGCGTCCCCGGCTTCAAAGAGGGGTGTTCTACGCGGCGCTTGCGGCGGCCGCCGCAATAGTCATTGCGCTCGCCCTGCCGCGCGCGAAGGATGTCCCGCTGCCCGGGATGGCGCCCGTGGCCCGCGCGCCCGGTGATGCGGATCATGCTCCCACCGACCTGGCCGCGCTGCGGGCCTCGCTGCCCTTCGCGCCCGGCAGCAATATTGAGCTAAACGTGCTGCCGACCCGCGAAAGCGTGCAACTTACTATATACAATTCCGCCGACCTCACCCTCGTGCGCGAGCAGCGGAATCTTACCATGAAGAGGGGCTGGAACTGGCTGCAATTCATGTGGGCGAACACGCTCATTGATCCCACCTCGCTTCGGCTTGAGCCGCTTGCGCACGGTGACAAGATACAGGTTCGGGCGCTTGTCTTTCCGCCGCGAATACGAGAGCTTGGCCGGTGGCTCATCTTCTCCGATGTGAGCGGTGAGGTGCCGGTGGAGAT
The DNA here is from genome assembly GCA_964458525.1 of uncultured Verrucomicrobiota bacterium. GTDB lineage: Bacteria > Verrucomicrobiota > Kiritimatiellia > JAAZAB01 > JAAZAB01 > CAYWJE01. The sequence goes on along the minus strand of CAYWJE010000064.1, from coordinate 8,219 downwards.
CACCTATCTCACCAGCGGCCTGTCGTGGCGCGCGTTCTACATGGGCACCCTGTCGCCCGACGAACGGACAATGCGGCTGCAGGGGTACGTCCGCGCCATGAACGAAAGCGGAGAGGACTACGAGAACGCACAAACGCGGATGATAGTGGGCAAGGTTCACTTGCTTGATCGCATAGCCGAACTGGCGCGCCGCGAGCATCCTTACGGAAGCCCGGTTCCTTCATTCGGCGGGGACAAATCGCACCGGCGCAAGAGTAAGATGAATGACATGACCGATGGGCTTGTCCTCGGCGCCGCGTTCGATCATGAGTTGGAGGAAGGACTCTCACGCATCGCCCCGAAGGAAATCAAGAAAGAGGGCCTGAGCGAGTATTTCCTCTACACGATCGAGGGCACGGAGACGATACCGCACGGCTGGGCCAAGCGGCTGCCGAGCATTGAAGCGTCCGAAGTGCCTGTGGTAAACCTCTATAAGTATGAGGAGGAGCGCTACGGGGCGGCGGTTGTCAGATTCCTCAGTTTCAAGAATGACGAGGAACACAAGCTCGGCGACACTCCGATTCCCGGCGGCGCGCTGAAGGTCTACAGGACCGTGGATGACGCGCAACTTCTTGCCTATGTGGGGGAATCGAGCTTTAAGTACATACCGGTCGGAGAGGACGTGGAGCTGAACCTTGGCGTGACAGAGAACATAGTCGTCCGTCCCAAGCTCATGGCTTTCAGGTCCGGCAATTTCCAGTACGACATTCACGGGAATATCAGCGGCTGGGAGGAGACCAGGGAATTCAAGATGGAGGTGAAGAACACGCGGGATCTGCCCGTGAAGGTCGAAATCCGGCGCAACTTTTCAACGCAGCATTGGACGCTGGAGAAGAGCGGCGGGTTCGGCGAGTACGAAAAGGTGGACCTCGACACGGTGAAGTTCACGCTCGAACTTGATCTGCGCGCTGGGTGCGAATTTGGCTATGTTCTGACAACGCGGCACGGAACCCGGGCGGAATGAGTGATTAGGGATTAGGATCTAGTCGTTAGGGAGCGCGGATTTGAGAAATGATTTTCGGGTCCCGTCGGATTTGTAGGCCGGGATTGTATCCCGGCGTCCGTTGGATTTGTAGGCCGGGATTGTATCCCGGCGTCCGTCGGAGAGGTGAGAGGAATGGTCAGTGTAACAACAACAAGTCAAAGGGAGGACAAAATGAAGAAATTATGTCGAATTACAGGATGCCTGGCTCTCGCGGGGCTCGCCGTGATGGCGACCTGTGCGCAGGCGCGGATTAAACTGGTGGCGCTTCCTGAAAGGGACGCGACTGTCATACGGCTGGACAACCCGTCGGCCACGCTCATCGAGGAGGAGCGGGTGTTGACGCTCCAAAAGGGACTCAACAAGGTTGATTTCTCATGGAAGGGCGTGGGGATTGATGAGGATTCAATACGTCTGGCAGTGCTGTCGCATCCCGAACAGGTCACGCTGCTCAACGTCAGCTACCCGCCGAACGAGGCGGCGCTCGTGTGGGAGATCAGCAGCGCAACGGCGCTGGAGGCCAAGGTACGCATCAGCTACCTGCTGATGAATATTGACAGACTCATCACCTACAATGGCGTGGCCGATAAGGCCGAGCAGAAGCTCGACCTCAAGAGCTACCTGATCCTCCGGAACTTCTCGGGCGAGGATTTCGATATGGCCCGCGTGCTGCTCGACTACGGCGAGGCTTTTGAGCAGGGCATTAACCACGAGGAAACGAAGCAGCTCCTGTTTCTGAAGCAGGACCCGGTCCCTATCGAGAAGGTGTGGAAGTTCGACTCGGCAGTGCAGCCGTGGGATCCGGAGAAGGTGGATACGAACGTCGGGATCCCCGTGAGCTATAAGATCGAGAATTCATCTGAAAGCGGGCTCGGTCAATTCGCCCTTTGGGGCGGCAAGGTGCGACTGTTCCAGGACGACGGACACGGGAGCACCATATTCCTGGGCGAGGATGTCACCGGCCTCGTGCCTGTGGGTGAGAAGATGGAAGTCTACATTGGCGACAGCCGTGATATAGTCGTCACCCAGCGCCAGATGAACCAGCGGCAGGTGAACATCAGGAAGAACAACAGCGGGAATGTCGTACTGTTTGATCAGGACGAGACCATCACGGCGGAGATTGAGAATTTTAAGGATTCACCCGCCAAGCTGACGATGGTCCAGCACATCCCCGGCGAGTGGGAGATGAAATCGTGCAGCCTGAAGTACACGCGCAAGGATGCCGAGACGCTGGAGTTTGAGATTGAGCTCCCCGCCAAGGGCAAGCAGAAGCTCGATATGCAGTTCATCCGCCGCAACATTCGGCCGGGCATGGAGCGCGCCTCGGTCCTGAGATAGTCCCATGAAAGAAAGGAAGCACACAATGAAAAGAGTAATAATGATGATCGCGGGGCTCGCGCTGGCGTCATCGCCGGTCCGCGCTAAGATTGACCTGGTCACGCTGCCGACGCGCGACACCGTGCAGCTTACGATCTACAATTCCGCCGACCTCACGCTGGTCCGCGAACAGCGGATGCTGACCGTCAAGACGGGGCTCAACAGACTGCAGTTCTCATGGGAGAACACTCTCATTGATCCCACCAGTCTCGAAATGCTCGCAAAGGGCAGCGCGGACAAGATCAATATATTTGAGTTGACCTATCCGCCGCGAGTTCAGAATCTCGGGCTCTGGCGGATCATGAGCGAGCTGAGCGGCAATGTTCCAGTCGAAATAAGCTACTTAACCAGCGGTCTGTCGTGGCGCGCTTTTTACATGGGCATCCTTTCGCCCGACGAGAAAAACATGCGCCTGGAGGCCTACGTTCGGGTGACCAATAACAGCGGCGAGGATTACGAGAACGCGCAGACGCGACTGATCGTAGGAAAAGTCCACATCCTCGACAGAATAGCCGAACTGGCCCAGCGCCAGTATCCCTACGGTCGGCCCGACGAGGCCCCGTTCCCGGTCCTGGCGGGTAGTCCTGCGAGAGGCGGCATGAATCTGAGACGTGAGGTGGCAATGTCCGAGTGCAAGGCCATGGATAGAGCGCAAATGGTCAAGGAAGTCACGAAGGAGGGGCTGAGTGAGTACTTTCTCTACACCATCGAAGGCACAGAGACTATCCCAAACGGGTGGTCGAAGCGGCTCCCGAGCTTTGATCAGGACGGGATACCGGTCGTGAACCTCTATAAGTTCGAAGAAGAACGCTACGGCGCGTCCGTGTTCCATTTCCTCAGCTTCAAGAACGACAAGGAACACAAGCTCGGCACAACACCTATACCCGGCGGCACGATACGCGTGTTGCGGACCGTCGCAGCGGCAAGTGGAGACCTCGGCTACGAGGGCCGGTCGGAGTTCAAGTATATCCCGGTTGACGAGGATGTAGAGCTGAACCTCGGCGCGGTTCAGAATGTGATCGTGGAACCCAAGGTTATGAACTACAGGATGGAGAATGTGCAGTTCAACAACCAGGGCAACATTTCCGGGTGGGACGAAATCCGCGAATACAAGATCGAAGTCAGGAACACGAGGGATATCCCGGCCAAGGTCGCGATCACCCGTAATTTCTCCACGCCGCGCTGGGAGCTGGTTAAGGAGGGCGACTGCGGGGTCTACGAAAAAGTTGACCTCGATACGGTGAAATTCACATTGTCCCTCGCGGGGCGATCGAAGCAGGAGTTCAGCTACGTGCTGACCACTTGCCACGGGACGCGCGCGGAATAGTTGGACGATGAATGGGAGGGCGGCGCATGTTGCGCGCCGTTTCCGCCCTTCATTTTGGCGGGAAATCCGCGGGTCACCGTCCGTGGCTACAGAAGAAAGAAACGCAGATCGAGTCAGGATGTGTGTATTCATCCCGTGTGACCGGCCTCTGTGATGCCGGATATTTCGAGCAGGAAAAACCCTGGCAACGAATTCGGCATGCAGGACACAGACGGTCCCTGGGCAGCCGCAAGGAATCGCGGAAATTCCTGTCGGGATCCGCGGGTTCTATTAACCCCATCACTTTTCTTATGGCTTTTTCCGTCATATTGTGGCAAATATTGGATAAGCGGGCATGGCCCGCGAGTGTAGCGAAGTGATCAGATCCTTGGGGTTGTTTGCGGCATGTATGATAATCACAAATCTGTTCTGGCGATCGGAGCGCATCCGGACGATATCGAGTTCATGATGGCGGGCACGCTGATTCTCCTGAAGCAGGCTGGATGGTCTGTTCACTACATGAACCTGTGCGACGGATCGTGCGGCTCGATGAAGGAGAATGCGAAGGATGCGGCGGCGCGAAGGGCGCGCGAGTCAGCCGAGGCGTGCCGTCTGCTCGGGGCTGTTTTCTATCCGAGCCTCGTTCCGGACCTCCAGCTTATTCATGACACAGCAACCCTCGCGCGGGTCGTGTCGGTTCTCCGCTCCGCGAGGCCCTCTATTCTTCTTCTCCATTCCCCTTCGGACTACATGGAGGACCACATGAACGCCTGCAGGATAGGCGTGACCGCTGCGTTTGCGCGGGGCATGCGGAATTTTTCCTGCGATCCGCCGGCGGATCCAAGCCCACAACCGGTGACACTCTACCACGCCCTCCCTCACGGGCTCAGGGACGCGTTGCGCCGTCGCGTTCGCCCCGGCCAGTACGTTGATATCTCGTCGGTTGCCGGGATGAAGGGCAGGTTGCTTGCCTGTCACCACAGCCAGTCCGAGTGGCTGGACGAAAGCCAGGGACTTGACGATCCTGTGGCGACGATGCGCAAGACCGACCGGGCGGTCGGCGCAATGTCGAGCCGGTTCGAGTACGCGGAAGGCTGGAGGCGGCACCTGCATCTCGGCTTTTCCGAAGCGGATGAAGACGCTCTTTCCATTGCGCTTGGCGAAAGATGCTTTGTGGATGACGAATACGAGACAGACCTTAACGAGGGAAAATAAACATGGGCTCCAACGTAACCAGGAAGCGGGAAACAAAGATTCTTGTCACTCTGGGTCCGAGTTCCAGCGCTCCGGAGATGGTGCGCGCCCTTATGCGGGCGGGCGCAGACGGGTTCAGGTTGAACATGAGTCACCTCCGCGCGGATGAACTGGCCGATTGTGTGAGGACGATCCGCGAGGCCGAGGCCGATGTCGGCAAGCCGGTGGCGGTGGTCGTGGACCTGGGCGGGCCCAAGATACGGGTGGGCAAGCTGCCGGGCAAACAGTTGGAACTCATCGAGGGGCAGGAACTGGTGCTTGGAGCCGACATACCGGTTTCGCATCCGGCGATCCTTGACGACATAAGGGTGGGACAGCGGGTGCTTATGGATGACGGCAAGCTGGAGGTCGAGGTCACGGAAGCCTCGGGCGGGCGGGTGGTGACGCGGGTCAAGACCGCCGGCCTGTTGCTCCAGGAAAAGGGAATCAACCTGCCGGATACTGACCTCAAGATGCCGGCCCTAACGAAAAAGGATGTCCTGGATATTTCCGCGGTCGTGCGGGCATCGGCGGATTACATGTCGCTCTCCTTCGTGCAGACTGCGGATGACATGCTCGCGGCCCGGCGCGAGGCCGAAAAACACGGGCGCTGTCCGCGCCTGATAGCGAAGATCGAGAAGCCGAAGGCGGTTGAGCGGTTTGCGGAAATTCTTGATGTTTCAGACGGGATCATGGTCGCGAGGGGGGACCTCGGCGTCGAGATGTCGCCGGCGCAGGTGCCGGTCCTCCAGAAACGCTTTATAAGCGAGGTCAATTCCGCCGGCAAGACGGTCATCACCGCCACGCAGATGCTCGAGTCAATGATCTCCAATCTGCGCCCGACGCGCGCGGAGGCCTCAGACGTTGCCAACGCGGTGTGGGACGGCACGGATGCCGTGATGCTTTCGGGGGAGACGGCCGTGGGACGCTACCCCGTGGAGACAGTCAACATGATGTGCTCGATCATCATGGAGGCCGAGAAGGCGGCGGCGCCGAAGCGTGAGCCGTTCCGCAGCAAGACCAGGATTCACGCACTGGCGTCCTCCGCGGTGGCGGCCGCCGGGGATCTGTGCGTGGACGCCATCGTGGCGATAACGGTGTCAGGCTTCACGGCCCAGATGGTCGCGCAACGGCGGCCGTCCGCGCCGCTGATTGCCGTGGTTCCGGATGAGCACGTGAGGAACTGTCTGGCGCTGTTGTGGGGAACGGTGCCTGTTGCAGTTAAATGGAGCGACAGCACCGACGAGTTCCTGGCCAGGCTCGAACAGGAGCTTGTGGGCGGGGGGTATATCTCCGTCGGCAACAGGATCATCCTGGTGAGCGGATCAACCAAGCTTCGCGGCATAGACTACATGATGAAAATCCACGATGTCGGCGCCAGCCGCAAGGGTGCGTGAAGAACAGCTGCCCGTTTTCTCGCGGCTTTTTCTCGTCAAACTGCTCTTTCCATGATGATTGGAGGCGCGTTCAGGAATGAGCCGGCTGTTCCATGCTGGTGATGGCGGCGTAGATAGTCTGCTTGAACTCGTGGATGCCGGCCCGCGTCACGGTGGATATCTGCAGGGGCTTTTTCCCGGTGGCCCGCTCGAATTCGGCGAGGTGTTCCGCCGCTTCGGGCAGGTCTATCTTGTTGGCCACCACCAGTGAAGGCCTTTCGGCAAGCTCCCTCTTGTGCAGCCTCAGTTCGTTGTTGAGAACGAAATAATCATCGGCCGGGTTGCGTCCATCCGTGGCGGCCATATCAATTACGAAGACGAGGAAGCGCGCGCGCTCAACGTGCCTCAGGAACTTGTGGCCGAGCCCAGCGCCCTCGTGGGCGTTCTTGATGATGCCGGGGATGTCAACCACCGTGATGTCCGTAAAGGTCTCATATTGCACCGTCCCTATCGCCGGGTGCATCGTGGTGAAGGGGTAGGCTGCCACGCGCGGATGTGCCTTGCTTATGCATGTGAGAAGGGATGATTTTCCGGCATTTGGAAAGCCCACGAGTCCTACGTCGGCCGCTATCTTGAGTTCAAGCTGGAGCGTTTGCTGCTCGCCCGGCGCACCGGGCGAGCATTCGTCAATTGCGCGGTCCGAGCCCCTTTTCCATGAGCCGTTGCCCATGCCGCCCCTGCCGCCGCACGCCACGACCAGTCTGGCGCCGTCATCGAGAAGATCGTACAGGAGCGTTTCACCTGCCTCGTCCCAAACCTCGGTTCCGCATGGGACCTTGAGGACCAGGTCCTTCCCATTTTTGCCGTGAAGATCTTTGCCCTTCCCATGGGTACCGTCCGGCGCCTGGCGATGGGGACGGTATGAAATCCCGATGAGTGATGAGACGTTATGGTCGGCCTGAAGGATAACACTTCCGCCGTTTCCCCCGTTTCCGCCGTTCGGGCCGCCGCACGGAACGAACTTCTCCCTGCGGAAGCTGGAGCAACCGTTTCCACCCCTGCCGCCAGTGGCGAAGGATTTGGCGCTTTCGATGAATTTATCGCATTTCACGTTGGGGAAAGAACCGGGTCAATACTCACGCGCTTGCCCTGTTTCTCGAATTTCACAACGCCGGGTTTGAGCGCGAAGATCGTGTGGTCGCGGCCCATGCCCATATTGGCCCCCGCAGTCACCTTGGTTCCACGCTGGCGTATGATGATGCTGCCGGCGCTGACCGTCTGGCCGGCAAAGCGCTTAACTCCAAGTCGTTTTGAATTGCTGTCGCGCCCGTTCTTGGCGGCGCCCCCGCTTTTCTTGTGTGCCATTATCCGTTCTCCTAAACCGTCAGATTAGATGTTCATCGCAAATTAATGCGGGGAAGTACTAAGCCGCGCTTGTCTTTCCGATGCCCGTGATCTGGAGCACCGTTTGATCCTGGCGGTGCCCCTTTTTACGGGTATAGCCCTTCCTGCGTTTCTTCTTGAATGAAACAACTTTTTTTGCGCGAATCTGCTTCACGACCATGGCCGATACTTTCGCGCCGTCAATTGCCGGCTTGCCGATCGTCAGGGTTGTTCCGTCGGAGATTGCGAGAACGGGGGCAAGTTCAATCGCCGCACCCGCCTCGGTTTTAATCTTCTCGACGTTAAGAATGCTGTCCTGCTCAACCCTGTATTGTTTTCCGCCTGTTTCAATAACTGCATAAGGTTTCATCAAGTTCCCCGTTCTGGCTGCCAGAAAAAGCGCCGGATTCCTTGGCATTGTTCCCCTGAGCTGCCGGCGCGACAACTTTCCTCTCAATGAGAAACTTTAATATTATTAGAAATGCAAAAAAAGTCAAAATCAATGTACATGTATATTTTAAAG
>CAYWJE010000063.1:0-15231 GCA_964458525.1 uncultured Verrucomicrobiota bacterium | reverse complement strand
CCGCTGGTATATTCAGATGCACGGAAAAATCTGACGGTACGCCATCAGAGGCCGGGCTTGTCAGCCGTTTTAGGCGTGGTAATCCTGTCAAAAAAGGATTCAGCTTCAGGATGTTGGCTGCTTCAGGATGGCGGCCAGGCTGGCCTTGTCGTTGAAAACCAGCTTTTCCCAGTCCGGGATCATCCAGTCGGGCTGACCGATGAGCCTCTGGTGCAGTGCTCCGCGGAGTTTCCGCTGCAGAAGGTCGGCGCCCGCCTCCGAATCCCTTTGCAGCATGGGAGAGACTGCGCCAAATGCCCAGCTGTTCCATGCCTCCTGCTCGCGCCCTGATAACGGTTGCCGTGCGATCCTGTTCCGAAATGCCCCTGCAAGTTCCTTTGAGATCAATCTTGCCTTGTTCTTGATTCGCGTAATGGGTCTTCCCCCGCTCGCCGTGATCTCCAGCAGCCGCTGGTGCGTGCCTTCAATGCTGTTGAGGTGCAGGCTGTACCTGGCCGCCTGGTAGGCGATACTAAGTTCCTCGCCGTGTTCGATCACACCTGCCGCATGCGCGGCAAGCCGCGGATGGCGATTCCACCCCCTGCCGTACAGACGGAGCTTCATTCCCAGCTCATCGCACCACTCCAGCACGATCTCCCTGTAGATGCGATCATTGATCCGCCAGAAGAGAAGCTGGATCACCTGGTCGCGGTCATCCTCCGCAAGCCCGCCACAGACTGTCTTGAACTCTCTGATGTTCATCAGCTCCGCTTCAAGCTCCGGATAGCTGGTGAAGCTAGCCTCCTCCCTGTAACGGTCCCGTAGATGGTGATGCATAGCGAAGATCAGCTCCTCGCCTATGCTGAACCCGGACAGTGCGGGAGCCAGCTCCTCCCTGACTGAATCCTCAAACGGTCTTATCCAGTTGGATGCAAAGCACACATCGCAGTCGTACTTGTCGCGCTGGAGTCGGCTGAGTTCACGCGGCTTGAAGATGTCGCGATTGACTATCATGTTCAAGGGGAACAGACGCTCATCCAGGTACCCGTATTTCCTGACCTGATCCACATAGCCCACGATGGAATCGCGTCTGCGGACAATGCCTGTAACAGGGTCGGTCGCCATGGCAGCTCCTGTCCATTCCTCAGCCGTTTCGATCTTATTGATGAGCGGACAGAAATCCTGTATCCAGGTGAGGAAAAGCATGTTGTCGGGATATGCCTCTCTGGCCTCTGTTCGCAGGTGGTTGATGAAGAGAAAAATGTCCGGCTTGAATTCGTTGATCTGGCTGGCGAGGTAGTAGGGGGTGAGTATGCCCTCCGTGTTGAGATGCCGGGTTTCCCATCCCGCTGTTTCGAAGGACCCGCAGGTGTCGCGCGCGCTGTGCTGGACCACCGTTGACCATGCGCAGGTGGTTGTCATGAAGCGCGGGGCCCGTCCGGCTTTCCCCGCTATGGCGCGGGCAAGCTGCTCATCGCTGATGCCGTCGTAATAGTCGCGATTTTCCTTCTGCAGCCGCTCCGCCTCCTTTCTTCGTTCCTCGTTCAGCCTGGCAAAGGGCGGCAGCGCCTTGTCCAGGACGCTGCCCGGCGCGCCGGTGATGAGCGTGAAGGAGTAGGGGCTGTCCGGCCTGCTTCGAATCCTGAGAACCTCGTCTTCCGCGTCCTCATGCCAGAAGAAGTGCACCCGCCCTGCCTCGATAACGTGCCGCGCGTCATAGGTCATCAGGAAACCCTGCAGACAGGCCGGCGAATCAATGCAGACCATGATCCGCTGTCGCGCGTGCGGGGCGGCGGATCGTTCGGAGAGGTCGAAAATATAGAGCAGTTCGTCGCCCGGGTAGAGGCCCACGAACAGCACCTGTTTCCCGAAATCCATCAAGGCCGCGCCGTTGCGCGTGAGTTCGTTCTGGATACGCATGAGCGGCCTAAGGTGGTCGGTAACGGGAGTGACGGACCCATTTTTCTGTAAGCCATAGAATATGCCGCCATCCTGTGCCTGGAGTGCGCGGACCGAGTCCTTCTCCGGGTACGCATCCAGCCGGGCAGCCAGAGCCGGGTAGTGCGCGCGCAGCGCAATCATATTCTCATCAAGTGTAGCCATTGCATCAGATAATAGCAGGAAAGATGCCGAACGCAATGGAGGACGCGGGAATAAGTTGCCGATTTTTGCGTGGCATGCGATCTGCTTTTATTAACCATACAGATCCTGTCCAGTGAGGGCGAGGAATCCGATCAGGTCAAAAAAAGGGTCAGCACATCATCCTTGGGACATGTAAGTGTCCACCCGACCTGATTTCACAGGAGGATTGGACGCATTAGCTGGCAGGATCTGTTTTTTTGGACTGTTGTAATATGTGTCACAGTCAAGTCGCTCATTCCGATATTCACCTGATATTATTTTGTAGAATATGCGTAAGTAATTGACAAGTAAGACACAAGAATCCGTGGCACCCGGCTTGCTCCATGGTGCGTATATGAAAAAGCACGGATTCCTCATTCTCCTTTCATTAGGCATCCCTGCCATCATTGGGCAAACCGCTCATGCGGCAATGCCTGCCGCTCCGGCCCGCCTATCCGATCACAACGCAATAGCTACCGTGCGCAATACGTCCTCCTCGATGCTGTCCCAACATGCAGACTATTCTGATGGGGCAGATCACCTGTTGATTCTTAATTCATCCGCGATAATCCCGGAAACACCTGTTCGGATGGAGACTTCTCAACGCAAGGGGCTTTCCAAAGGATCACCTTCAGAGCTCGGTTCGAATCGGTCCGAATCCGGTGCGTCCGGCCGGGAAATGCGGCTACAGGGCGTGAGCACCTGGCGCTCGATAGGCGCGGTGGCATTCGTTCTGGGCGGCCTGCTTGCCGCCAGCGCTTACATCAGGAAACGGCAGGGATTCGGCATTGGCAGCGGCAAACAGAGGAGCCTCAAGATTATCGAAAGGCTGCCGTTTGACAGCAAGCGAAGCATAGTTCTCCTTGAAGTTGAAGGACGCAAGCTGCTGGTGGGTGCGGGAACCGAGCACATAGAGAAGCTGGCCGATCTCGGGATGGGAGATGAGTTCAAAGAGTTTTATACCGCCGATTCCTCAAGAGCCGGGATTGATGGGCACTCATTCCGGTCGGCTGATAGGGTCATGTCGGGACTGCGAGTCGTGCATGGCGGCGCTGAAGGGATATGAACATGGCAATTTCACAAATCGGGATACAGCCCTGGCGCGTGGCGTTGATGACGGCAGTCATCGTCGCGGCCTTTTTCGCGTTTGGCGCCGAAGCGATTGCACAGACCGGAAACGATGCCCCGGCTCCCGGCCCGATGGGATTGCGGATCCAGTTCGACTCGGAAGATACGCCTCAAGAGGTCTCAAAATCCATCCAGATCGTCCTTCTTATCACGGCGCTTTCCCTTGCCCCCTCGGCGATAATAATGTGCACGGCCTTCACGAGGATACTCATAGTCTTCGGCCTGCTCAGGAACGCCATGGGCACGCAGCAGACACCGTCGGGCCAGATTCTCGCCGGCATGTCGCTCTTTCTCACGATCTTCATCATGATGCCGGTCTGGGAGAGGATAAACAACGAAGCGGTCAAGCCCTATATGGCGGAGGAAATGACACAGGCCGACGCTTTTGAAAAGGGCCTGATTCCACTGCGCGAGTTCATGGTCAAGCAGACTGGCGAAAAGGAGATGGCTCTTTTTCTGGAGCTTTCGAAAACGGAACTCCCGGAGAACATTGAAGAAATGCCCATGTCGGTTCTGATACCGGCTTTCATGATGAGCGAACTCAAGACGGCCTTTCAGATGGGTTTCCTGGTCTTCCTGCCTTTCCTGGTGATAGACCTCGTAATAGCATCCTCGCTCATGTCGCTCGGAATGATGATGCTGCCGCCAATGATGATCTCGTTGCCCTTGAAGATACTCATGTTCGTCCTTGCCGATGGATGGACTCTTATAACGCGGGGACTCGTCAGCAGTTTTTAACCGGAGCATGAAATAATGACACCTCAAATGGCATTGGATTTGATGTACAGGGCAATCATCGTTGCCGCTAAGATGTCCGCGCCGGTTCTTATCACTGCCATAGTTGTAGGCGTGCTCATAAATATTATTCAGACGGTCACCTCCATAAGGGATATGAGCCTGACATTTGTGCCGAAAGCCGTGATCGCGGTGGTCGTCATGGCCTTCACCCTTCCCTGGGGGCTTGGCGTGATGCAGGCGTTCTTCGAGGAAATGTACATGATGTTTGGGGCGGTTGTTCCTTGACAACCGTTAACCCTGCAAAGAGTAGTTACAAACCGGATTTGAACAGAGGAGGGGAGAGCGCGAGATGGAAATCCAATTTGGCTACTACCCAAATGTCATTCCGCTCGTCTTCGCGAGAATCGCAACTATCATGGTCACGGTGCCTTTTTTCGGGTCCAACCAGGTCAGCATTCCTCTCAAGATGGCGATGGCGTTTGTCATCACCATGATTCTGCTTCCCGTGATTCCCCCGGAATGGACGGAAATAGCGCGGGGGATTCATACCCTTCCGGACCTTGTGCTGGCGCTGCTGAGCGAAACTCTGCTTGGCGCCGCACTTGGGTTCATCTGCCATGTGTTCCAGGGCATTGTTCTTATGGCCGGTTCGATACAGGGCAGGAGTTCCTCGCTGATGATGGCGCGAGCCATGGATCCCCTGAGCGGAACATCGTCGGACATCATGGCAACGATCCTGCAGACCACTTTCGTCGTTATGGTCCTGCTCAACAACGGGCATCTCGCGCTGCTCAAGATGGTTTCGGTGAGTTTCACGACAACAGGCCATTCGATGCAGTGGATGAATGACGATTTCTTCGGGCTTATTATGTCGGTCGGCTCCATCATGTTCGACTGGGGCCTGAGGATGGCGCTGCCGGTCATGTGCGCAGGACTGATCGTTGACGTGTGCATGGGATTGATTACCAAGCTGGCGCCGGATTTCAACGTTCTCTTTCTCTCGCTGCCGATACGGCTGACCATTGGAATATCGCTGTTCGGGTTGGGAATACGGTTCGGCGACGAGATGTTCGGCAGGATCATCGATCAGATGCTGCTGCGCTGTTCAAATGTGCTTGGGTGTTAATCTGAATCACGAGGCGGAAAATGGAAGGTAAGGACGGCAGAACTGAGCGGGCGACAGGCAAGAAGAGGGGCAAGGAGCGCAAGAAGGGCAATGTCTGCGTTTCGCAGGAGATCAACTCCATGGGGGTGGTGCTCCTTGGCGTTATAAGTCTTCGTGTTGCGTTTCCCATGATATGGCAGAAAATATTCTATCTCATGCAGGGCGTGACCCGTTTTGAACAGGTTGGCGACTGGAGCTCGGCGATGGTGGCCGAGTGGATCTGGGCAGGTCTTGCCTTCATGGGCCTTCTGCTTGCGCCCGTTGTGGTGCCTGTTATGTTCGGCGCGATAGTCTCGAACATGGCGCAGACCAAGCCTTTTTTCAGCACAGAAACGCTCAAGTGGAAATTCAGCTCCTTAAATCCCATTAAGGGTTGTAAAAAATTATTCTCCATGCAGTCCGTGGTGAATCTTGTCCTCTCCCTGTTCAAGATAGGATTCATAGTGCTGACCGTCTACATGCTCACTCGCAAGCAGGTCTCAACCTTCATCAGCCTTGGCAGCTTTCCGAGCGATGGTGTAATGCTCTGGTTTTCGTCGCTGATCTTCCGCATTTGCATCATCGTTATAACGCTCTTCGTGCTGATCGCCGTCGCCGACTGGTGCTACAAAAAATATAAGTACGAACAGGGCATAATGATGACCAAGCAGGAAGTGAAGGACGAGCGGAAACAGGAGGAGCAGAATCCGCTGGTCAAGAGGAGGCAGTACAAGAAGATGCGCGAATTCAGCATGATGCGCATGATAGCCGCCATCCCCGATGCGAGTGTCGTCATAACTAACCCCACGCATGTCGCGGTGGTGCTGAAATACGATCCGGATACGATGGACGCTCCGAAGGTGACTGCGAAGGGTCTCAGGCTGGTGGCAGAGCGCATAAAGAGAATCGCGAGGGAGCACAACATCCCGATCGTCGAGCGGCCAGCCATGGCGCGGAGCCTGTACAAGCATGTCAAGGTGGGGCAGTTCATCCCGTCCGCCTTTTACGAGGCCGTGGCGGAGGTCCTGGCCTTCCTGCACAGGATCGGGCGCGGCGTCAAGATGGCGAGCTGAGCACGGGCGTGGCATGGAACTCGCTATATATGGTCTAAACAGCCATAAAGCGGGGACAATCCCACATGGAAGCCAACAAACGAATCCTGAATCAAACTGACGTCATCGTGGCCGGCGCGATAGTGCTCATACTGGGCGTCCTGATCATTCCCGTTCCGACTCTCCTGCTGGATCTCCTGCTTGTCATGAACATCGGCCTGGCCGTCCTCATTCTCATAATGACGACGCAGCTGCGGGATGCCCTGGATTTGTCGTCTTTTCCGTCCCTGTTGCTGATTCTGACACTCTTCAGGCTTTCCCTTAACGTGGCCACCACCCGCCAGATACTCCTGCGCGGCTTCGCCGGGAACGTTATCCAGTCGTTCGGAGATTTCGTGGTCGGCGGAAACTACATTGTCGGCGTGGTGATATTCCTTATCCTCGTGGTGATCAATTTCATGGTCATCACGAAGGGGTCGGGCCGCGTGGCGGAAGTGGCTGCCAGGTTCACGCTGGACGCCATGCCGGGTAAGCAGATGAGCGTTGACGCGGATCTTAATGCCGGGCTGATTGACGAAAAAGGCGCGATCGAGCGGCGTGAGAAGCTGACCCGCGAAGCCGATTTTTATGGGGCAATGGATGGCGCAAGCAAGTTCGTGCGCGGCGATGCGGTAGCTGGCCTGATCATAACAATCATCAACATAACAGCCGGATTCGCGGTCGGAATGCTGCAGCAGGGCATGACGGCGGCAAGCGCCATAACGAAATACACCATCCTCACGGTTGGTGACGGGTTGGTTGCCCAGGTGCCAGCTCTCATCATTTCCACGGCGGCCGGCGTTCTCGTGACGAGGGCTGCCTCGGACGAGACCATGGGCGACGAGATTACCGGCCAGCTGTTCTTCAAGTCCAAGCCGCTGATGCTCACGGGTGGAATCCTCACGGCTATAGCATTCGTGCCCGGCCTGCCGTTCCTGCCGTTCCTGGCGCTGGGCGGGACGATAGGCGGAATGGGGCTGGCAATGAAGAACAAGCATCCGGAGCGGGATAAAGAGCATGAATCGAAGGTCGCGGCCGGCAAGCTCCCGGGCGGCAAGGCGGTCGGAGCATTGCCGCCGGCGGAGCGCAAGTCCGTTCCTTCGGTCTCTCCCGTTGATCTCGAAATCGGGTTTGGACTGGTGCCCCTCGTTGACAGCAAGCAGGGTGGGAAACTCATAGACCGGATCGGCATCGTTCGCGGCCAGCTCGCGGAGGAGCTTGGTTTCGTGCTGCCGCCGGTCAATGTGCGCGACAACATAAAACTTAAAAACAACGAGTACTGCATAAGGATCAGGGGCCTTGAAATCGCCCGCGGCTCAGTCAAGCCCGCGTTCCTGATGGCCATCAATCCGGGCGGAGAGGAGAAGCTGGAAGGCTATGCCGCCGTCACGGAGCCGACGTTCGGCTTCCAGGCATTCTGGATACCCGAGGACAAGAGGCAGCTCGCGGAGTCCAAGGGCATGACCGTGGTGGATGCGGCCAGCGTTGTCACGACGCATTTGACCGAAGAGGCGAAGAGGCATGCTGCAGACTTGTTGAGCAGGCAGGATGTCAGCGACATGATTGACCGGTGCAAGGAAACTCATCCGTCCGTGGTGCAGGAGCTCATCCCGACCAAGCTTTCCATAGGAGGCGTGCACAGGGTGCTCCAGGGCCTGCTCGAGGAGCGTGTTTCAATAAGGAATCTGCCGCTTATCCTCGAAACCATATCGGACCAGGCCGGGCGGACGCAGGATACCGCGCTACTTGTTGAATTCTGCCGCAGGGAGCTCGGCGGGCACATATGCCACGCGCACCTCACGTCCGAAGGTTCCCTGCCTGCGGCGGGCATACATCCCGATCTCCAGACGATCCTGAAGAAGGGAACGCACAGGGAAGGCAGCGAGGTGGGTTCGCTCATTCTCGATCCAAGGATCGCGCAGGCCATCGTGGAGTCCATCAGGCAGACGCTCGAACCCATGATGAACAAGGGCGCGGAGCCTGTCCTGCTCTGCTCCCCGGTTGTGCGTCCGCAGCTGCGCCACCTTACGAAGCACAGGTTCAGGGAGCTGGCGGTCATGTCGTTCGCCGAGGTCCCTGATTCAATCAGGGTCGAGATGCTCGGCATAGTTCCGCCGCCCAAGGGCGCCGAGGTGGACGAGCTTCTTTCGGCGGCTTGAGTCGGGATTTGATAAGCGTAAGTTACGGGGGATATTGATATATGAAAATTCGCAATTACAAGGGAGCATCGCTTGAAAAGCTCTACGAGGTGATCAACCGGGAAATGGGTCCGAACGCCGTGGTGGTTCCAATCAACCACCGTTCCGGACTGGGCGGATTTCTCTCGCCGGACAGGCATGAACTTCTCGCAATAGTTGACGACGCTTCGGCTGACAGCCAGGCGCTCTCGCAGGCGGAGCGGCCGGAATACGTCAGAAAACTCGCTGCGCTGCACGCGGAGAAATGGAGAACGCAGGAATCGCTCCTTCAGCAACTCCGGAAGGAAATCAAGAACCTTTCCGTCAGGCCCTCATTCCCGGGAGCGGCATTTGATGATATCCCTGAATTCGCCAGGGATTGGGATGCCCGCTTTCTGGCCAAGGTCAGGGCGGAAATGCCCGGCGGGGCGGACAGGAACGACCCGGCCTTCGTTCTGAAGGAGACGGCCGGCAACCTGAAGATCAAGGAGAATTTCAAGGTGGGCAGGCGTAACGGGAGCCCCGATATCGTCGTGCTGGTGGGACCCACCGGGTCCGGCAAGACCACAACGCTCGCCAAGCTGGCCGCCCGCTGGTGCCTGGAGCAGGGGCTGAATGTAGGGCTGATAACGACGGATACGTACCGCATAGCGGCTGTTGACCAGATCAAGGAATACGCGACACTGCTTGGCGTGGATCTGAAGGTCGCCTTCTCGGCCGGAGAGGCGGCTGCCGCGGCAAAGGCGTTCGCGGATAAGGACGTCATCCTCGTGGACACACCTGGCCGAAGCCACTATGACCAGGCTGGCATGGCGGCCCTCAGAGGCACGCTCGGAAGGCTGGGAAACACGACCGTATTTCTGGTGATTCCCGCCGTTGTTGACCGCAGCGCCATTCCGGAAATCATGAAAAACTTCGGGGCGCTCAAGCCGAACTACCTCATTGTGACCAAGATTGACGAATCGCCGCGCCTACAGGTTCTGACGGCCTTGATGTGCGAGACTGATTGCCCTGTTGCGTTCTTGACAAACGGGCAGCGCGTGCCGCAAGATATTCAGGAGGCGAGCCGCGGCGCCATGGCGCGCATGCTCGTTCCGTTGCAGGAAGGCAAGCGCGGGGAGCCCGGTCGCCAGACGGATGAAGGCCGCGCCGCCGTGGAATACGCGGACGAGGAAGAACGCGATGCCGTCCGCGTGCCGGCATGAACAATTGCGGTTGGTGAGCCATGACTATTCAAGAAGACCAGGCGGCCGGCTTAAGGCTGGCGCAGAGCGCAAAGAAGCCCGTTTCCATCCCCAGGAATCTGCGCTGCATTGCCGTGGGCAGCGGCAAGGGCGGGGTGGGGAAGACCATGATTTCCATCGGGCTGAGCTTCGAGCTTGTCCGTCTGAATCACCGGGTTCTCCTGATGGACGCTGACCTTGGACTGGCCAATATTGACATCCAGATAGGCGTAGATCCCGAGTTCACACTGCAGGACGTCGTGTTCGGCAATTGCCCGATCGAGAAGGCGCTTGTCAAAATCGAGAATGGACCCGACATTCTGCCATCGGCATCTGGCGCGGCGGACATGGCCGACATGGGCGATGCCAGGAGGCAGTTGTTCGTGGAGAAGCTGATCAGCTTCGCTGCGAACTATGATTTCTTCATCATTGACGCGGGCGCGGGCATAGGAAGGAGCATTATTACTTTTCTTGCGGCCGCCCCGGAGGTGCTCGTGGTGGTGGCGAATGAACCGACCTCCATAATGGACGCCTACTCGCTTGTGAAGCGCCTTGCGCAGGAGCCGGCGCCGCCGTCGATGATGATGGTGGTTAATATGGTCCGTTCGCTTGATGAGGGCGAGCAACTTGCCGTGCGATTGAACACGATAACGAGGCGCTTTCTGAATATTGAATTGCCCGCAGCCGGAGTCGTGATGTATGATCAATGCGTGGGTGACGCGATAAGGGCAAGACGCCCCGTGTCGCTGTTCGCTCCTAAATCAGCTCCGGCGCGGTGCATAGCAGATATCGCGCGCTTCCTGGTTTCGCCGCGCGCGCGCGCGGGACAGGCGGCCAGGCTGGACGAGAGGTTCTTCGAGAACCTCGCCGGGCTCGGGGTCATGAATGCTATCGAAAACGCGGGATGACAGCAGATGAATGCAGTGCTTGGACAACTTTCAATAGCCCTGGGGGGGATCCTCTTCATCGCGATCTTTGCCTACTGTCTTGCCACGGGCGTTCCCGTTCTCACGGCCGTCTTCCGCGCTTCGGTTGTGATGTGTCTTTCAAGCCTGATCGCGGCGGTTTTCTTCCGGTTTCTCTCATCAATCCTGCGAAGCTTCGTGAAAGAGAGGGTCCAGGAGCATAACAAGGCAAAGGCGGCCAGGGGCGCGGCTGCCAGGAAGCCTCCGAGGGGGAGGCCGGTAGTTGATGAAAACGCTATGCCCAAGACGTGAACGATAGGATGGAATGAGCGAGAGCGAATATCCGAATCTGAAACACCATGAGCTCTGGGATGCATTCTGGAAGAATCGTGAATGCAAGGATGCGCTCGGCAATCTGGTTGACGCCTGGATGCCCTTTCTCAAGGGCGTTCTGGGCCGGATCACCATCCGGCTTCCCTCACACGTCCAGATCGAGGATCTGCTGCAGGTTGCCATGTTAGGTCTGTGCGAGGCCATCGAGCGTTTCGAGCCCGATCGCGGATTGCGCTTCGAGAGTTTTGCCTATCACAGGATTCGCGGCGCGGTCATGGACGAGCTGCGCATGAACGATCACCTTTCCAAGAGCGAGCGGGCGCGGGTGAATGCGATGAAAGAAGCCATGCTCCGGCTCACGAAGAAGGACGGCTGCCCCCCGGAAGAGGATGAGCTTGCCCGCGAGTTGAATATCAGCCGGGACGAACTCGCATCCCTGGTCGAGCGCTCCCGCGTGTGGTTGTCGCTCGACCAGGCGGTCGCATCGGACGAAAGCGGAAGGCAGATTTTCCTGCAGGACGTGCTTCGGGATGATGATGCCGTCGCCCCGGACCTGGCGTCCCAGCGCGAGGATATGCGCAACTTCCTCAGACAGGCTTTTCGCGGGTTGACGGATCGCGAACAGAAGGTATTATATCTCTATTACTTCGAGGATCTGAGGCTCGTGGAAATTGCGGAGCTGTTTGATCTCACCGAGGCGAGGATCTGCCAGATTCACTCTTTGGCCGTGTTGAAGCTCAAGACAGCCATGACGGCTCATGCGGATGCGCGATAGCCTGCCTCGCTGGTGAAACATGGAGGGATGAGAGGCTTTTTACGGGAGGTCGTGTCATGGGCGAGAGCAATATGGATAGACGACTGGGGCCCATTTCCCCCGTGGATTCCATGCTCAGCAACGAGGTGTTCAGGGTCAAGCCTGTGTCAAAGGACTCAGACCGTAAGCAGGATGATCGCTTCGATGAGCAGATGAAAAAAAAGAAGCGCGAAGAGGAGAAGCCCGATACCGTCAGAACGGGCAGCGCTGATATCACCGAGCTCGACGAAGAGGCACCCTTCGTGCGCGATGAGATTATCCTCAGCGGCCTGACCGCAAAGTCAACCGAACAACCCGATAATGCTGACGCCTCGAAAAAAGCCGGGATTAACAAGCCTCTCGCCGGCAAAGATGGGCATGTTGACGTGGTTGCCTGATCCTTAAAACAGGTAATCCAGGAGAGACGCGGAGTTCAGCAGCTTTGCGGAAGCGTTAAGCGCGGCTTCATAGGCGAACTGCCTGGCCGAAAGCTCTACCATGGCCTCGGCGATATCAAGCGATTCCTTCTTGTCCAGCACATCGTTTATGCTCAGCGTTCGCTCCCCGAGGATGTCGGTGTGAATATCAATTCTCTCCTGGCGGGCGCCGACTATGGCAAGTGTATTGATCACGTGATTCAGGGAGGCGTTCAGATCGGTCAGGATGTCCTGTTTGATCGTGTGCTCGCCGGCGCCCTCGGTGGTGAAATCCACCGCTACCCCGTTGCGCGCGTTATCGAGAGAAGTTGCAAGCTTGATTTCCGTGTCGGATACCCGTATGGCATAATAGGTCACATCGGCGCTGAGCCCGGCCGGGAGCGTTCCAGTGGTTGAGAGATTGACCCTGCTGCCCGTGGCATATGCGTTCTGCGTCGAAAGTGTGTCGGTGCCGAAGTCGGCGGTGAAGGTTTCGCCACCAATGGTGTTTTCGTTTGCCATGAGCCGATCGCGCAACTGCATCAGGCTACAGAACAGGTCTTCGGTCTTCGTTTGAAACACGCCGTTGGTGCCCGAGAGGTCGCTGCCGGGAATGTTCACCGGAACGTAGCTGCCCTGGCTCACCTCGCATTGAAGGACCTGATCGCTTCCCTGGTAGGTGATCTTGTCAATCATCCCGTCGTTGTCGGTGTCCTCCGCCAGATACGGCGCTGTGTCCGATCGGAGCCCGGAAAAGACATAGCTTCCGCTGTCTGTCGAGTTGGCCAGGGATATGAAACTTTCGAGCAGCTGGTTGACCTCGTGGCCGAGCGAGTCGCGATTTTCCATGGTCGCGTCGGACGCCGTTACAGCTATCTCGGAGGCGCGGTGGAAGATATTTGTCATGGACTGCAACAGGCTGTCCATATTGAGAAGCCTGGTTTTGGCGAGAGCGCCATTATTGGAATACTGCCCGATGTTCGAGGCTTCAAATTTGTTCTTTCCGATCAGTTCGAAGTCGCTGGGGTTGTCGGAGGCGCGGTTTATCTTTCTTCCGCTTGCCACCTGCTGCTGGATCTCGTAGATAGCCTCCTTATTGTCCGTTACGTTGGAGGTTATCAGCCGGTATAGCATTTCATTTGATACGCGCATGCGAAGATACGAAGCAGGCTGCGTGCCATGGGATGCGGGATATATGATGTTTGATGGTAACTACTCAAGTATTCAGGATTCTGAACTGCCGCTTCGCTCCCATAACTTCGTATGGGCTCTGCCGAATATGGCGGTCTGACTCCTGACCACCTGAGTTGTTATGTTTGATGTGAGATGTTTGAGGTTAAGACTGTTATCAACCGTGCGCGGCGGCAGAACTTGCCTTCGAAGTGTCAGTTTCTTCCCATCCCGCACTGCCGTCTCCATGTCTTTGCGTCCTAATGGGACGGCAGTGATTAAGCATCCCGCATTCAGAATTCAGAAGCAATTCTCATTCTGACTACTGATTCCTGTATTCTGAATTCGCTCTTGCAAACACCCCGGAGGGATTTTGCAAGAGCCTCACATCTCAATGGCATTGGGCCTGCTACCTGTTTTGGCCAATGAACGACACCAAGGATATCATAGTCAAATGTTGTGTCTGCGGGCGAGTGCTGGTCAACGCCGGATGGCGGCATATGGAAGAGGAGCCGGGCGATGACGTCCTGGTTTCGCACGGGTTCTGCCCTGTGTGTTTCGAGAATGCCATGGCCAGCCTGGAGCGCGAGGAAGCCTTGCCTCTGGATGCGGTGGTTTAGTCTGCTCACGTAAACAGCGGATAGGGTTAACGTTTGGCGACCGTGGCGCGAATCGCCTTCAGTAAGTTGTTTAAATCGAATGGCTTCTGGAGGAAGGCTTTTGCCCCGGCCTTCATCGGGTCCCACACATCGGGCCGGATGAAATGACCGCTCATCGCAATGACCCTTGTTTCGGGCGCAATAGCCAGCATCCTTCGCAGGCATTCAAGTCCGTCCATTTCGGGCAGCTCCAGATCCAGCAGAACCACGTTTATCAGGTTTATGTGTTTGCCGAACTCCGTCAGCGCGTTTTTGCCGTCCGATGCGGTAATCGTATGATAGCCGTAGCGCTCGAGAAAATGAGCGGTTGATTTAGCGATGATCGGCTCATCATCAACCAGCAGGATGGTCTCCCCTCCGCCAAGCAGTGCCTCGTGGCTGGCAACTGAGCAGTCCGCCTGTTTTTGTGACGCGCGCCGGGCGGGCAGGAAGATGGTGAAAGTCGTGCCCATCCCCTGCTTGCTGCTGACCATGATGTAGCCCTTGTGCCGCTGTATTATAGAATAAACGATTGCCAGCCCGAGCCCCGTGCCGCCGTTGCCGTGCTTGGAGCTGAAATAGGGATCGAAGATTTTTGAAATGTTTCTGGCGGGTATGCCCTTGCCGGTGTCCGATACCTCAATCTGTGCGTACCTTCCGTGCCTGGCATTCGGGACTGGGATGGGGCACGCGGTCGTGCAGTTCACGGTCTGAACCTTGACAACTATTGCGCCTCCATCCGGCATGGCGTCTCTCGCATTGATCACCAGATTCATGAGAATCTGATCGAGCTCCGAGGCGCTCATCTTCACCGAGTGTTCATCATCCGGAAGCGCCAGGCTTATGACGATGTTCCTGGGCGTGATCCGCTTGAGAAGCCTCCGCAGCATTTGGATGCGCTGGTTCAGAAGTGTCGCCCCGGAATTTCCCGGGCCGGGCTTGCTGAACGAGAGAAGCTGCTTGACCACCTCGGCTCCGCAGATGACCCTGTTTTCAATGTCCGCTATGGCCTCGATCTCTTCTTTTGAAAAGCCTTCTCGCGTGTGCAGGAACTGGGCAGATGCCTGTATGCTGCTGAGGATGTTGTTAAAATCGTGGGCCAGCCCGCTTGCGAGGGAGCCGATTGCCTCCATCTTTTTGGATTGGAGGAAAAGCTGCCACGTCTGCTTGTCGGGTCTCTTCCCCTTGAGAATCTCGATATTCTGTATTTCTGCGGTGTTCATGGGGCGAAAGGAGATAATCTGAATCCGTGACGGAATATTACAGTGCAATCACTAATTTCATTATGAAGGGCATGAAGAGCATGAAGAAAATTTTCTGCTTCAAGGATAACCTTCGCTTCGCTCGGTTGCCTTTCGGAAAAGAGTTTTTTTGC
>CAYWJE010000062.1:0-15316 GCA_964458525.1 uncultured Verrucomicrobiota bacterium | reverse complement strand
GCAGGAACACGAGCCGGAGGCTCATGCCACGGAAAACACCGATTCTTCTTCAGGATCAAGACCTGGGAGTCCGGACATCCTGCACCTGATCGCAGATGCGTCCAATTCCATGGCTGAACCGTATTGGCAGTTGCTTAACGGGAGCGATGGTTGTAAATTCAAATATTGAGGGTCAGTCATCAATGGCTGCTCGCGGCCAAGACGAGAAAAAGCCTGGCAAAAACGCTGGTGTCGTTCATCAGAAAAAATCATTCATACGAACTGCCGGAAATAGTGATAGCCCCCATCGAAGGGGGGCTCGCCGGCTATCTCGAATGGGTGGAAAAGGAAACAGCGGAACCCAAGTGTTCTAGATCATAAATCATGACGATGCATTCCCACAAGATTTCCGGCCGGGACGGCCGGCTCCAGCGCCGTTTAATCACTCTGGAGACGGCGGTCTCAGCCGTTCCATGCCTGCAAACATATCTCGGCGTATTCATGCCGGCGGGAATTGAGCCGCGAGCAAGAACCGGCGGAACAGGACGATCATGAGCGCAATGAGCCAAGAAGAGAACTGCACAGGACTGGTGGAAACAAAAGTAGCAAGGATCGTTCTGCCGCCCGGCGGCTTCAAGCTCGAGAGCGGGAAGAGCCTTCCGGAATTGAACATTGCCTACGAAGCCTATGGAGAGCTTTCGCC
Organism: uncultured Verrucomicrobiota bacterium; assembly: GCA_964458525.1. Classification (GTDB taxonomy): domain Bacteria; phylum Verrucomicrobiota; class Kiritimatiellia; order JAAZAB01; family JAAZAB01; genus CAYWJE01. Next base: position 14,634 of record CAYWJE010000062.1, on the reverse strand, counting down.
CGCCAGGGATAATGTGATCCTCGTTTGCCATGCGCTCACCGGCGACGCTCATGCGGCGGGGCATTACGACAGGGAAGAGTCGTCTCGCGGATGGTGGGATCAGATGATAGGGCCGGGCAAGGGCATAGACACCTGCTTCTATCACGTTATTTGTTCGAATATCCTCGGAGGCTGCAAGGGGACCACTGGACCTTCCTCCATCAACCCCGAAACCGGCAAACCTTACGGATCATCGTTCCCCGCCATCACCATCGGCGACATGGTAAATGCCCAGCACCTTCTCCTGGAGCAGCTAGACGTAGCGCGTCTGGCCGCCGTCATCGGCGGATCGCTCGGCGGAATGCAGATCCTCGAATGGGCGATTCGCTACCCGAAAACACCTGAAAGATGCATATGCATAGCGTCCGCTACCGCGCTTGCCGCGCAAGCGCTCGCATTTGACATAGTGGGACGGAATGCCATCACCTCAGACCCCGACTGGCAGGGCGGGGACTACTACGGGACCGGACGGCTGCCCGCCCACGGCCTATCCCATGCCCGCAAAATCGGGCACATCACCTATTTATCCACCGAGATGATGACAAGGAAGTTCGGAAGGGAAAGGCGAGCCGAGTCGGCGGCAGGGAACAATTCCGAGCTACAATCGAACTTCCAGATCGAGAGTTATCTTGAACACCAGAGCGCCAAGCTGGTGAAGAGATTCGATGCCAATTCCTACCTTCACATCACCCGGGCCATGGATGAATATGATCTCGTCGAGCGGTTCGGATCGCTCGAACGCGCCTTCGAACCGATCAGGTCAAAATTCCTGGTCGTCGCGCTCAGCGCGGACTGGCTGTTCCCGCCGGAGCAATCGGTGCAGATAGCCAATGCCCTGCTGCACTCAGGAAAAAGGGTGTCATATTGCAAGCTCCACGCCCCGCACGGGCACGACGGATTCCTGGTGGACATTGAGAACCTCTCGGATGTCATCCGCGCGTTCCTTCCCTGGATCCGGGACCCCGCCGGGCGCGGCGGCGGAGCGGCTGGGGACGAGGCGACACAGGGCGAACACGATGACAAACAGGGACGGGAGGACGCCATCCTGCGCGCCATGATCCGGCCCGGATCGCGCGTCCTTGACCTTGGCTGCGGGGACGGCAGGTTACTGTCCATGCTTTCCGCACAGAACAACACCGCAGGATTCGGCGTTGATATTGATCTCGGGAATGTGATCTCGGTAATAAACAGGGGACACGATATCTTCCAGGGTGATATTGACGAAGGCCTGGCCATGATCCCGGACAACACCTATGATTATGCCGTCCTAAGCGAAACCCTGCAGGTGGTGCGCAAACCCAGGCTCGTGCTGCGGGAAATGCTGCGCGTTGCCGGAAAATGCATTGTGTCCTTTCCTAATTTCGGAAACTGGGCGCACAGGACAAATCTCTTGCGGCGCGGACGGATGCCGTGCGGCGGGGCGCTGCCATTCGAGTGGTACGACACACCGAACATTCACCTCTTCACGCTGGATGATTTAATTGACCTCTGCAAACGGGATAATATCAGCATCATCAAGACCGTATGCCTGCCGTCAGGACCCCTTGACAAGCTGCTGCTTGCCCTTGGCGCGCGGAACCTGGGCGCCGACCGCGTTATCATGAAGATATCCCGATAGGAACATCGGGATTATCTCTCACCACGAAGAGCATGAAGGACATGAAGGTGAGCTGCTCTTCCGGATCGCATTTGCCCAACCGTTTTGTCCATTGACATGCAGTTCCTTCAGCGGTATGGTTGATTTGTAAATGGGAGGTTTTCAGTGAGTTGCTACTCCAGTAATTTGTTCGCCGTGCCGCGCTTTATGGCGTTCGTGATTGCGGCCGTATCCGTGACGCTTGCCGCAGGGAAATCTTCCCTAGCGGCAACCGGCGCCGGCGGGTTCGACCGCTACATGGAAATCATCAGGCGCGCGCCGTTCGGCGAAGTGGCGCCGCCCGAAGAGTCGGCTGTGATGCCTGTACCCGACCCTGCCGAATCTTTCGCCAAGGACCTGGAGATGCGCGCCATCGTTGATGACGGCATTAAGCTGCGCGTGGGCTTTCTCGACAAGCGCCAGCAGAAGAACATTTACCTGTCGCCCGGCGAATCGGTGGACGGCATCGAACTGGTTTCCGTTGATTACGATAACGAGGAGGCCGTTCTTCGCAAGGGGAATGAGACCACAACCTTCACGCTCCGGCCGGCAGACTCGGACAGGGCGGCCGTCGCGCCTATCGCGCCCGCGGGCCCGGCTCAATCCCTCGCCAGGCGTCGTCCTTTCTTCACGAATCAGGGCAGACAGCCTCCGACAAATATCTGGGGCGGAACAGGACCAAGCCCGTTCAGGGGAAAGACCATCGAAGCTTTCCTCAAAGAAAACCCCGAGGCCGCGCTCCAATACCCCTCACCCATCAGCGTTACGAACCAGGCGGCATTCATGCAGGGCAGGGGCGAGACGATAGAGAACTTCCTCCGCGACAACCCGGACGCCGCGACTCGCTTTTCCCCTTTCACTACCCTCTCCCCAACCAACAGGATTGAAGGCCGTGGCGAAACCATAGAACGTTTCATGCGCGAGCACTCAGGCGAGGCGCAGCAATTCCAGACCCCCACCCCAGTTTTCCAGTCACCCGAATCCGTCCCTTTTCTTTTTGAAGATGTTCCTGACGAGGAACTGTTTTACGAATAACCTCAAATGAACAACGATCGAGCATCTGGAATATCCGTCATCCTGCCTTGTCTCAACGAGGAAGATTCTGTGGGCGAGGTCATCGATATGGCCCGCCGCGGCATAGCGAAGCTCGGCCTCCGCGAAGATATAATCGTCATTGATAACGGAAGCACCGACAATTCCGCAAAGGTGGCGATCGAACACGGCGCACGCGTGATCACCGAGCAGCACAAGGGATACGGGTACGCGCTGCGCGCCGGTTTCGGCAGGGCGCGCTACGACATAATGGTGATGGGCGATGCCGACCTGACCTACGACTTCGAGATGCTGGACACGCTTGTGAAACCACTCCTCGACGGCGAGGCCGACCTCGTGATGGGCAACCGGATGAAGAACATTGAGCAGGGCGCCATGCCCTGGCTCCACCGATATATAGGAAACCCCCTCCTGTCGCTGACGCTGAGGATAATGTTCCGCAATAATTCAGTTCATGACGCGCATTGCGGATTGCGCGCGATTACGAGGAACGCATTCCAGCAGCTGCACTGCGTCACAACCGGCATGGAGTTCGCCAGCGAAATGGTGGTCCGCGCCATCCGCTGCCATCTGCGCATAACGGAGCGCGACATCAAATATCACCGCAGGGTAGGCAGGTCCAAGCTTCACTCATTCCGCGACGGATGGCGGCACCTGCGGTTCATGATTCTGCACAGCCCCTCCCTGATGCTGCTCGCCCCGGGACTGCTCATCTGGCTGCTCGGGCTGGCCATTGCCATCCCCCTCGGGTTCAGCCGCATCGTGATCAACGGCCGGGCAATTGACATACACTGCATGATTATCGGGGGAGTGCTGAATATCGTGGGCATCCAGATCATAACCATCGGCCTGCTCGCCAAGGCATATGGACACTTATCGGGACTGCACGATGACTCGGTCGTGGCGTGGTTCTACCGCTGGTTCACGTTCGAGAAGGTTTTTGTCGTATCGCTCGCCGTGGTTCTACTCGGCATCTTCATCGCCTTGCGGGTCATGGTGGACTGGATAACCAGCGGATTCGGGCCGCTCGACCAGCAGCGCCAGCTTTTCCTAGCGTTGCTTTACATGGTCAACGGCGTGCAGATAGGAAGCGCCTCGTTCCTTTTCGGAATCATGGCGTTGCCGCGCCATATTGACAATCTCCCGCCGCAGGTGAAGGACACGGGAATACAGGACACCTGACGCCCGCCCAGGATTCAACGAAGCCGGCTGGGTGTTATCGGAACCGGCTTTACCTTCCATATATCGCGGCAGTATTCCTTTATGGTCCTGTCGGAAGAGAACTTCCCGGACCGCGCCGTGTTAAGCAGCGACATCCTGTTCCAGCGCCGGGTATCCATATACGCCTCGCTCACCTTCTCCTGGCTCTCGATGTAGGACTGATAGTCGGCCAGCAGCATGTACCTGTCCACGTGCAAGATCGAGTCAACCAGCGGACGGAACAAGTCAGCGTCGCACGGCGAAAAATGGCCTGACGCGATCATGTCTATCGTCTCCCGCAATTCCCCGTTGGAAGCATAGATCTCCATCGGATCATAGCCTGCGACCAGCTTCTCGTGCACTTCATCGACCGTCATGCCGAACAGGAAGAAATTGTCGGCGCCGACTTCCTCCCGTATCTCCACGTTCGCGCCATCGAGGGTTCCTATGGTGAGCGCGCCGTTCATGGTGAACTTCATGTTGCCTGTGCCCGAAGCCTCCTTGCCCGCTACTGATATTTGTTCGGAGAGATCGGCGGCAGGGCAGATGTGCTGGGCATTCATCACGTTGAAATCGGGAAAGAAGACTACCTTGATCCTACCCCCTATCGAACTGTCACTGTTAATCACGTCCGCCACCGAGTTGATTAGCTTGATGATCAGCTTCGCCATGCGATAGCCCGGCGCGGCCTTGCCGCCGAAAAGGAAGGTCCTTGGCGCCGTCTCGATATTGGGGTTGTTCCTGATCCGGTTGTAGAGGGTGATGATGTGCAGAACATTCAGGTGCTGGCGCTTGTACTCATGCAGCCGCTTGACCTGTATGTCAAAAAGCGACTCCGGGTCCACAGCAACCCCGGTTCTCTCCCGGATGGTTTCCGCCAGGTCGCGCTTGTTGCCTCTCTTCACCTCGCCCCATTTCTCAAGGAACCCCGCGTCCCTGGCGAATTTCTCCAGCTTCTTTATGGAGCGCAAGTTCGATATCCATCCGTCACCTATGGCGCCGTTAACGAGACTGGTGAGCCGCGGGTTGCTCAACACCATGAACCTGCGCTGGGTGACGCCGTTTGTCTTGTTGCTGAACTTCTCCGGCCACATATCGCTGAAGTCCTTGAGAACCAGCTTACGGAGCAGGTCGGAGTGCAGACTGGAAACGCCGTTGATCGCGCGGCTCCCTACACATGCCAGGTGAGCCATGCGAATGTACTTGTCGCCGGACTCTTCGATCATGGACATGCGCCGCACCTTGTCATCGTCTCCGGGATACCGGGTGCGCACGTCATCGAGGAAGCGCCGGTTTATCTCGTATATGATCTCCAGCGGGCGCGGAAGAAGCCTTCTGAAGAGAGGGACGGACCATTTCTCGAGGGCCTCGGAAAGCAGCGTGTGGTTGGTGTATCCGAAGGCGTTTTGCGTAACGTGCCAGGCCCGGTCCCACTCCATTCCATGCTCGTCCACCAGCAGGCGCATCAGCTCGGCCACGGCTATCGCCGGGTGAGTGTCGTTCAACTGGATGGCGTATTTCTTGTGGAAGTTGTCCAGCGAAGGCGTCGTCTGCAGGTAGATTCTAATCATATCCTGCAGTGAGCAGGATGCGAAAAAATACTGCTGCTGGAGGCGCAGCAGCTTGCCGGCATCCTGGTCATCGTTCGGGTACAGGACCTTCGTTATGTTCTCGGACATCATCTTCGCGTGGACGGCGCCGTAATAATCCCCGACATTGAAGGCGCTGAATTTGAATGATTCGCACGCCTCGGCACTCCAGAGCCTGAGGAGATTGGCGGTGTTGACGCGATAGCCCTGTATCGGGGTGTCGTAGGGAATGCCCTTCACCATATGGGCGGGCACCCAGCGGACGCGGCGGCGGTTCCGCGCATCCACATATGCCTCCGTGTGCCCTCCAAACTTGACTTCAAAAGTGATCTCCGGCTGCGGGACTTCCCACGGGTTGCCCATGTGCAGCCACTTATCGGTCATCTCGACCTGCCAGCCATCCTTGATTTGCTGATCGAATATCCCGAACTCGTACCTGATGCCATAGCCTATCGCGGGCACCTGCAGGGTGGCCAGCGAGTCCATGAAACAGGCCGCTAGCCGGCCGAGCCCCCCGTTACCAAGTCCGGGCTCTTCTTCCTTGTAGCTGAGCGCATGAAGATCCAGCCCGCTCATTTCAACAGCTTTCTTTGTCTCTTCGTAGATATTGAGATTAAGAACATTATTCAGAAGGTGCGGACCGAGCAGGTATTCCGCCGAAAGATAACACACGGTGCGGCTGCGCTTCTGCATGTAGGTCTCGGCAGTGTTAATCCAGTTACGCTGGAGCCGGTCGCGAACGGTGTGAGCGAGAGAGAGATAATAGTCGTTCATCGTGGCGACCTTGGGGAACCGGCCGCGATCGAAAAAAAGGTTGTTCAGCATGCCGCGGTTGATTGAATCAACGTCGAGCCCCGTCCTGCTGCTGCCGCGCGTCCAGGAATTCCTTTGCACAGTACTTTTCTTGGCGGGTGTTTTCTTACTGACTTTTTTCATTATTCGCGGCTCCTCGATTGTTACTTACTAGCGTAAGGCTGTCCCGGTCGCAGCTTCACCAGACCGGGCGGAACACGATCGCATATGCCCGGCAGAAACGAGCCTGCGTCAAGCTCCTCAAGCTCTTCGTCCGACAGGTGCACAAGAACATAACAGCCGGGCATCGTCTTTTCAATGAACTTCGCCCATCCCGATCCCTGCCATGGCCCGATAAAAAGAGCATCCAACCGCTTGAGCGCTCCTGCGTCCACCCGCCGCGTGTCCTCGTTGTCCCCGTCATGAAAGAAACGGAACTCCGGCGTTTCCACCAGGTAGGAATTATGGTGCCTGGCATGGAAAGTCCTGAACGCGGTTATTCTGGCTTGCGGCAGGTTGAGGCTCTCCGACTTCGCGCTTCCGCCGGCCCGCGCGAGCGGCGGCTCAAGCTCGATGACCTGCCCCGGCGGCAGGAGGCCGTCCAGTTGCCGCGCAACCGGGCGAGGCCCAATGACTTTTGCGCCCGTTCGTACGGCAACGCCAGCCACGTCCTTCGCCTCGAAATGATCCCAGTGGTCATGGGTGACGAGAATGATATCGGCTTCCGCAATATCATCCGCCAGGATCGCCGGCGAGCCGGCAACGCCCGGGATGGCGCCGCCGTAGAAAGCGTCAACGAATATCCCAGCGGATCCTGCGACCACTCGGACACCCGCATTTCCCGTCAATGTGATTTCCGCTGCCATGGTCCCCTCTAAATGGGTGAAAGAGATCAAGCCATGCTGTTGGCGGCAGCGGCTGCCATGCGTTTCAGAGCGGGGGCCATGAGTCTTGATATCAACTCCGGGTGCGTCCATCCGAGCGCTTCGGTCATCTTGCAAACGTCGCTGTACCGCGGCGCCAGGCCTGGCAGCGGGTTAATTTCCAGCACCTGCGGCCGCCCGTTGCCGTCCAGTCGCACGTCCACCCGCCCGATATCCCTGCACGAGAGCGCGTGATACGCGTTCCTCGCCAGCGCGACAATCTCTTCCGACAGCTCCGGCGGGACACGACTTGGGCAGATATGCCGCACCTTGTCCGGTGGATCCTGTTTCAGCTCGATGTCATAGATGGGGGAGCGCGTTGGATCGAGGAACTGTATTTCAAGCAACGGCAGCGCAAAAGGCTCGCCGTCTCCGATGAATCCCACGGTGAACTCCAGGCCCTCCAGGCATTCTTCGATGATGGCCGGTTGCCGGTAGCGGACGATCACGCGCTCGACCAGGCGCAACATGTCCTCGCGCGTTTGAGCGACACTGTCAGGTAACAAACCTATGCTAGAACCCTCGTGGTTAGGCTTCACGATCACAGGGTAAGCCAGATCGAAGTCCCGCAATTCATCAACGGAGCGCGCGAGCCGGAACCGGGGCGTGGCTACGCCATGCTGCATCAGGACGGTCTTTGCGAGCGCCTTATCAAGCGCCACGGCAAGGGTAGTCTGGTCCGAGCCGGTATACGCGAGCCCCAAGAGTTCACACAGGGCGGGCACATGCCCTTCTCGTCCGCGCGAGCCGGAGCTCTCCGCAATGTTGAACACGAGGTCGGCTCCGGCGGCAAGGAGCCCGGCGGGAAGGCCGGCATTGGCCTCGATGCGAACCACTGTGTGCCCGAGCGACTCTATCGAGCCCGCTATGATGTCCACCGTCTCCCGCGAATCGTATTCCGCCTCGCGATCGGAAACAGTGAGCGGGATCTTCTTCAAGTTGAAAACAAGCGCCACGCGAGAGCCGCTCCCTGGCGCGCGGATCACGGACTTTTTCGCGCAGGCATCACCGGCCATGGTCTCCGGCTCCGGACATCTAATGATCCTGCCCTCGCGGTTGCGGAGCAGGACGTGATCGGATTCCGTGCCGACCACCCGGTTCAGGTTGATCGGAATCTTGCCGCCGCCTTCCGGGGCGTCCACCGTGAACTGGGGCACGCCTATCCCGCTCATCCGGTTTTTCAGGACTTCGGCAATCTCGATCCCCTTGGCGAGCGGAGTTCGAAAATGCTCAACGCCTTTTACAAGATCGCACTGGTAGAGATAATAGGGCCTGACGCGAATGTCCAGCAGTGCGCGGCACAGTTCCATTATGGTCTCTGCTGAATCGTTGACGCCCTTCAGAAGGACAGTCTGGTTCAGGATCGGCACGCCCGCCCGCAGCAACCGATCGCACGCCGCCGCTGCTTCCGGCGTAACCTCGCGAGAATGGTTAAAATGGGTGCAAAGCCACACCGGATGATGCTTCTGGAGCATAGCGCACAGCTCGCCGGTGATTCGCATGGGCAGAGTCACTGGCGCGCGTGTCCCTATCCTGATGTTCCTTATGGTGGGAACCGACCTGAAAGCCTGCAATATCCAGTCGAGCCGTTCCGTGGCCATGGTGAGCGGATCTCCGCCGGAAACTATCACCTCCCTGATTTCGGGATGCCGGCGAAGATAGTCGCACTGGCGCTCGACGGCCGCGCGGGAGATGCAACCCTCTCTTATCCCTGAAATCCTCTTCCTCGTACAGTGTCGGCAATACATCGCGCAGGTTGAACTGGCGAGCGTCAACGCGCGGTCTTCGTACCTGTGAATGAGGTATGGAACGGGGCTGTGCTTCTCCTCGTGAAGCGGGTCCGGCCTGCAGTAGAGCGGCGAATGCAGCTCCTCGGGCTGGGGAACGCACTGCCGGAAGACCGGATCTGACGGATCGGCGTCCCTGACCAGGGAGAGGTAGTAGGGACTGATCGCCATGGGATACACGGCGAGAACAGGGGCAATTGATTCCGCTTCCCGCAACCCGGGAAGGGCGCGCTTGAGATCCGAAAGCGTTCGTATGCGCCGCCTCATCTGGAGGCGCCACTCGCATGGATCCTCCAACCCGGCAGACGCCGATTGCGCCGCGCCGCCGGCCAAACACGAAGGAGGCTTGTCCCCGGGCTCCGTCAAAGCCGATTCCAAATCGGATGTCGCCTGACCGGATACGCAAAGCTCTTGCATGGCACGTAGAATTCCCGTCAATTTAACAAATCTAATCGTCCGTCATTGATTGCGCGGATAGAAACACATGAGCGAAACATATGCAAGAATAAAGACGCGCCTTGTCTCGATTTAGTCGGGCGCATTTGCGATCAGGTGCAAGATGTCCGGACTCCCCGGTCTTGATCCTGAAGAAAAATCGGTATTTTTCGTGGCATGAGCCTCCGGCTCGTGTTCCTGCACTGAAAACAGAAAACAGAAGAGAAGGACCACGAGCGAGGACGCTCATGCCACTACAGAAGAACCTGTGACGAAATCAGGTGCGTGTTTTCTGTAGCCCGCCGGAGGAGTGGCTACAGGCGATGGGCAATGAATCGCAGATGCGCCCGATTTAGCCCGCCAAAATATATGGACAAAGGACTGCTTCTTGCTAGCATGCAGGCTGGATGAAGGAACTCCCCAGAGTCCCAGCGATTGAAGAGTTTTTGCGAGGTATGCGGGAAGACGACTTCCGCCGCAAGGAGCGATATGAAGAAAACAGGCTTGGACAGATTTGGGCTCGGCCCCGTCCCTCGCGTGGTGGGAACACTTTCAAAGCGGAGATTTCTCTTCTCAAAGGACGCGCCGGGAACCGGCGAGTGCGACATCGTCGAGGTCAGGCTGGACATGATCGGCGCCTCCGCACACGGCTGGCTGGATCAATGCGGGAACATCGAGGCCGCTGGCTGGCCCGTGATCCTGACTCTTCGACTCGCGGGCGAGGGCGGAAAGTGGGCCGGACCGGACCTGGCAAGAGAGCCAATTTTATGCGCCGCAATGGAGAACCTCTCGTGCGTTGATGTGGAGTTGAACAGCAGGATGTTCCGCCCGCTGCGCCGGAAGGCCGAGGCGCTCGGTGGGCGACTCATCGTGTCCTGGCATGACTTCAAACGCACTCCTGGCCATCGCGAACTCAGGAACCGGCTGCGGAAGATGCTTGAAAGCCCGTGCGTCATCCCCAAGATCGCGACGATGATCAACGGCCCGGAAGATGTGATTTCACTTCTCAAACTGCTGGAGACGGAGCCCGACAGGCCTAAATGCATCATTGGAATGGGAGACGGTGGAATAAGGACGCGCGTGGTGTTTCCCTGCATGGGCTCGTCCCTCGCCTACGGCTATCTCGACTCACCCGTGGCACCGGGCCAGATATCTTCGTGCGAGCTTGTGCAATTCTTCCGAAAATTGATTCCAGAATACAAGTGATCAGACGTTTATCATGAACAATATTTGCGGACACGTTGCGAAGAAACACCTCTTATCTGCACTGATAGCAGGTGCCGTAGCTATCTGCGGTATCGCGGAGGCGCGCGAAACGCTATTCGACATCAAGGATTACACGGGGCGCGGATTTCCGCCGGATCTCGTTCAGTACGAGCTGAAGGTATCACCGGAAACCGTCTCGATGTTGCACCTTTTCGATGCCACGGGACAGTCGTTGCCGCTACAGGTGTCCAAGGTGAACAGCAATGGCATTGCGACTCTCAGCTTCGTCGCCCAAGTGCCCGCCGACGGGGAACTTGCCGTAACGCTGCGAGATGACAGCAAAGGCCCGGCGCCGATCGGATCTCTGCGCGCTGAGCGCCGTGGAAAGAACATCGAGTTGAGCAATGCTTTGTTGTCGGTGCGACTGCCCGGCGAAGTCAACGAATCATTCACGGGACCCGTGGCGGCCGCCACCTTGCCGGCGCCTATCCTGGGATTCAGAAGCGGTGCCGGCTCATGGATCGGAGCAGGGCGCATTCTATCCACCAAGCCAGTGAAGTCCTTGAAGATCGAGCTTGTGGAAACCGGTCCGGTTTATGCCGAGCTGTTCTACGAAATTCAGTACGCCGACGGCGGATATTACCGGGCGAATATCCGGGTTATTGACCATGTTCCTCTGGTCAAGATAGACGAGCAGTACGACATGGGCACGCTGGACGGCACCCAATTCTGGGAGCTGGATCTATCTGCCGGCTGGAAGCCGGACCGTGCCAAGACGGCGGCTCACAACGGAAATGGCGCAGGCGACCCCACGGGCCGGGACGTGGATTTCGCCGGGCTCATGGCTGGTCAGCCGGCACAACACCTCGTTGGCGACCAGGCATGGGGCAAACTGAGTTATCTGGGCGTCTACCGTCAGGCTGACCGCGAGGCGGCGCCGCAGGGCTTTCCTCTCGCGGGCGTGGTGCCCTTGCGCAAGGGTCTATGGCGCCGCTCAAATGCAATGGAAATCTTGAGCAGCGGGGCTAATGACATCCGCGTGCGCTTCCCGATGGGCGTACGGCGCGCTGAATGGGGCAGGGACATCACCTCGGAGACATCCCCCTTCTCGACGCAGGAGCATGAGACGGGATTGCCCCTTACGTATGGACGCCGCGTCTGGGGTCTTGCCCTGGGGCATCCTTCAATTCCCGACCCAAAGGCCGACAGGCCCTTCTATCAGCTCCAGCGGCTCTACGGCATCGTGGGATTGGACCGCTACAAGGACTTCGTGCTGCAGTGGCCGGACGGCAAGCCCGCCCACCCACGGCTGTTCGATACCAGGCGCCAGGCCCTCGCGCCGGAGATTGCCAACGGGCTCTCGGAACTGCGCCAGCTCTGCGCGTATTACTTCAACTCCACGCATTCGAGCCACCACTCAACATGCAATAACTACATGATCGCTGCTAAAACCGACGCGATGCTGGCGCATCCTGAACTGCCCAATGAAATGCGCGCGGAAATCCGCGCCCGCCTCGCGCTGCTCGCCTATATCTACGACGATGCCGACATGATGAGCTATGGCAACGGGCATCACCACGGCAACCCCAATATGGGCACGGCGCGCTTCTGGTCAGGCCCTTGTTTCATGGCGCTGCTGCCGGATCACCCCATGTTTAGCGCCTGGCGCGATCACATGGCGAGCTACGGCGCCTATAATTTCGCCACTCAGATCGCTCCGGGCGGAAGCTACGTTGAATTTGGTGCGGCCTATCACATGCACGGCTTTGCGCGATCGGCCAGCGGCGTCGCCGGACTCCAGAGCGCCGGCGCCACCAACCTGCAACAAGTGCTGACGGACTACGTTGCTCCTGACTGGCGCTACTACCTTAACCTGCTCACGCCTTATGATTCCCGCTGGCGCTCACGAATGATCCCCGGGATGGCCAACAGTCAACCGGGCAACACGGAGAACTTCATCGAGGCCTCCGGCTGCCTGGCCCGCCACGACCCGGCGCTGGCGGCGAACCTGGCCTGGGCCTGGCAGGCCAACGGCGCGAAGGGCGGCGCAAACAAAGCCTTGGCAACACTGGCGCTCGCGCCGGAGGAACCGGAGCTGATAAGTCAAATCTACCCCGGCATGGGTGTGATTTTCCGGGCTCACCAGGGGCCACAGGAAACCTACATGCTGTTTCGCTGTGGCTTCCAGTGGAGCCATTGGACAATTGATCCGGGTCATTTCATACTGATGAGCAAAGGCGCCCTGCTTGTGCCTTATCAGCCTTTCCAGTATGGAGGCTCCAGTGACTCTTCCTTCGATTGGCATAACACCATCCGTTTCGGACATCCCGAAAACATCTGGCCGCACGGCTGGGGCGATTCGATCATGCTTGATCACGCCTTCGGCGCCCACGCGGACTACGCCTGGGCGTTGACGGGCTTTCCGGACTGGTTCATAACCCCGGGGATGGCGCCAACGTGGGCCAACGTCGCGAACGTCACGGCAGCCGAAGCCCGTAAACTCGACCCGGCCGACGGCCAAATCGAGGGCGATGTGGATTGGAGCCGGCAAATCCTGTTCATGAAGGGCAAGTCAGCCGAAAGCCCGAACTATTTTGTCATCCGCGACAACATGACAGGGAATGGCCGCTTGGCTTCCTATCTCTATCTCAACCTGCTGGGGACAAAACAAAATATTGAATGCCGAGGCGGACACATAAGCGTGGACACGGAATGGCCGACCAAGCTGGACGTTGTGTTCGCCGAACCCGACTCCGTGACCCCGGCCATACACGAACAGCGCCTGCCGATTGCTCTTCACAATGCAAACCTCCGTGAGCGGGTTGGCGCGCCCGGCACAATTTCGACCAACTGGGTCAAGAAGGACGGATCTCCGTGGGAGGGCGCACCCGCGGCAAACCAGACCCATGAGAACCATGTGCTCCTCCGTATTCCCGGCGCGCCGGGCGCCGGCTTCTTCTGGGTGCTGTATCCACGCGGCGCCGACGAGCCCGAACCACGGATCAGCATTCTGGCGGAAGGCGTGATGAAAGTCGCTCATCCCGAGGGAACGGACTACGTGTTTCTCGGCACCGCTCCCGTTGCATTCGAAGGTGAGAGCGTGGTCTTCAACGGGCGCGCCGGCGCGGTTCGGCTGACGAAGGACTCGGTCGTCCTCATCAAGTCCGCGGGCGAAGGCAAGGTCGGTTACAAGGGTCGCGTGGTGGAAGGCGGCGCGGCTTGCCAGAAGAGCTTCTCCCTGGCACAACTCGCCGCGGGCGTCGAAGATGCCGGCGAGCAGTCTGAACCCGCATGGCTCCCGGCTGCAAACGCAGCTGAGCTGGAACTGACCGACAGGATCATGCGCGGTGAACTCGAAAACGGGATTATTCGCTATCGGTTGACGGGCTCGGGAACCGCGAGTTTCAGCAACGATGAGGTTCGCGTGGAGGGCGGGCCGGCGGCGCTGGAGATCGCCGGCGACAGCGTCCGTTTCGTTGCCGATGCCGGCTCCTATGTCAAGCTATCCGCCGGCAACCGCGGAGTGCGCGGCGTTGGCCCCTTTGATCTGACTTTCACCGACGCCGGCATCACCGGCGCGGTTGACGGCAAAACCCGCTCGCTCGTTGTAACATGGCCGGAGGATATCGTGCGACCCATGTTCAGGATGAACGGCACCCGCTATTTTGCCGGCTGGTCGGATGACCACAGCATTGGCAAGGGTGCGGAGACACCGCAATTTGCCATCGGCTTCGGGGTGACCGATGGGCCGCACCATATCGAGATATTGGAATGGACCTATCCGGATCTGCCGCCGGAACCGGCTCGAAGGCGCATCGCTCTTCAGGAGCCATGACACAAAAAAGGATGAAACAATGGTCCTTCCGGAAATAGCGTGTGATTTTTTGGCGCTTCGTACGCAACGACTAATAAAAAAAAAGTACCCGTTCACGGTTCAGGGTTTTCCAGGCTTCCTGGATGCTTTTCTTTTCTTC
>CAYWJE010000061.1:0-15371 GCA_964458525.1 uncultured Verrucomicrobiota bacterium | reverse complement strand
GGCATAACTATTTATAGTATGTAATAGAACTGGCTGTAATCTTTCATGGAATTGTGAGCTTGTCAACAACTATTATTAAAAAATACAAGGAGTTTCCAGGGGAGGGGCAACAAGGCGTTAAAGCGGCAAAATTGGCGGGGGTGAGATGGGTCTTCTTGCTTGGCGAGTGCAAAGGCTTCCACCTGCCTTACACCCGTCCATGAAACCAATCCCGGAGACCGCTTTTTTGATCACCGGCCGGAAGAAGCTATGCTCATTCGGAAAATGCAAGTGTGTACTTAGACCTGTTACGGCGAATAAAACCAACTGCGGAGCAGTTGAACTGCTCCATATAGAATAAGAGAGCTCTTCACCATGAAGCTCATGATCTGGCTTCGCCGGCCGTGCTCCGCCATAGCGCTTCGCGACGGCGAGAGCGCTACGCCAAGACAAGCGGGCACGAATGGAGAGTTATCCTTCATGTTCTTCATGCTCTTCATGGTAAATACTTCGTTATCTTCGTTTCCTTCTGTTCGAAAGTCGTCCGCTTTTCATCATCTCCGAATCGTGCCGACGACACATGGAACGGCGGGCCAAGGCTGTCCCGCCCTACCGTCAAATTTCACATGGAACGGCGGGGCAAGGCTGTCCCGCCCTACCCATTTTTGTTCCTGGTAGGGCCGCTCCGACCTCCTGGAGAGTCGGGGCCTTGTGCGGCCGTCAAACATTGCGCGACAGTTACCCAAAGAGAAGATATGACATAAGGCGACGGAAGGTTACCCTTGAAGGAGTGAACAAGTGAATCTTGCAGCCCGAACATCGTTATCCGGCTTCGCATGATTTGAAGTGCGGCGAGGTCAAGGTGGACGAAATTGTTATCGAAAAATGGCTATTCAGCGCCGAGCCAGGCTCGATTGCACGGAAACCATGTTGCTTCCCGGGTTCAGTGGTGTTGTTTGCCCCTGCCAGACGAACTCGCCCGTTATTCCCTCCGGAAGGGCGATTTCAACCGACATAATTTCCTTCTCCCTTCGCAATTTCGCTTCAATGAATCCCGACGGGTGGGGGAGCCTGCCCTTGACAAACTTCAGCTCGCCAGGCTGGGGCGCGATCCTCACTCGGCTGAAGCCTTGGGCCGCCGGGCGAATGCCGAGAATTGATGCGTAATAGTGATATAGTGGATGCGCTCCCCATCCGTGGCAGTCGGAACGGGTCGGTTCCGGCGCCTCAACAGTCGTCTTCAACCCGTTCTTCAGGAGGTCATGCCAAAGCGACATCCGGCCCGGTATAAGGTCGGCCTTGCCGAGCCGGTAAAAGGCTTCAAACAGGTAGTGGGTGAAATAGATTGTGGCCTTTGCGAGGTCATTCTCTCGTGTCAATGCGGCCGCGAGGTTTTGCTCCTCTTCATCGGTCAACAGGCCGGTCAGAACGGCGAGGCATTGCGCGTGTTCGCTGAAGGCGGACTTGTCCGCCAGGTCGGCGAACAGGCCGCGCTCACGGCTCCAGAAATTGACGCGCGCGGCGCTCATAATGCGGTCCGCGGCTTTGCGGTCGCGCGCCGCCAGGGCGTCTTCGCCGAAGGCTTCTTCCATCTCGGCCTTGGCAAGGAAGGCGAGGACGCATTGGAGATTGATCACGCAACTCGGCTCGAATTCGGCGCGCGGCGGAATGCCCGACTGCCAGGAGGTGGACCAGTCAACGAAATTCCATTCGGGCGGGGCGTCGAGCAACCCGTCTTCGCGCAGAAGGCCGTGAAACGTCTCCATCACGGAGCGGACGGATGGAAGCATGCTTCGTGTCCACCCGGTAGTATCCCGCCACATCCGGTAGTCGTTCACCATGCACACCCACCAGAGCGAGAAGGGCGGGATGACTTGCAGGGTGTGGGATGGGAAGGCGGAGCGCGTGAAGCCTGATAGCCTGCGCGAATCAGCGAAAGCGCGGACTGCCTTGTTCGGGAGGCGGTCGTCGCGCGCCGTTACATAGGTGGTGAGAACCTGGAGGCGCGTGTCGCCCGCGTACATGAGCTGCTCGTAGTAAGGGCAGTCAAAGTAGGTTTCGTGGGAACACATCTGCAGCGCGCGCACGGCGATAGGGATCACGTCCGCCAGTTGTTTTCTTGAGGATTCCCAGCATCCCTCCATCTCGATCGGGTAGCGTGTTTCAATGAGCTTGAATTCTTCAAGCGTTAACGGCTCCTTCCCGGTTTCTACAATCAGTTGCATATAGCGGCCGGCTTCCCACCAGAGCGTGGTGAACTCGCGCCGCGCGCCGCCGTCGTGCAGGAACTCGTCGCCCATGCCGATGAAAAGACGCCCTTCGATCTCGTCGCGGTTGCCTTTTGCGCGGAGTGGTGCGCCGCTGTTCTCCTTGCCGGTTTTGATAAAAAGCGCCTCTGCCCAGTCCAGGCGTGTCTTCGATCCGAATCCGCCCGAGACGGTGAGCGCGGGATAGGCGCAGCAGTAGTCGCCGATATCAATCACGGCAACGCGTCTTGTGCGCGCAGGAACATGAACGGAGCCTTTCCCGTCGAGCCAGGCTTGCCACGCTGCGGCTTCGCGCTCCAGGTTGTTCGATGCAAGGACGGGCGAGTCGGGAGCCTGTTCGCCGAGGTGGCGGAGTTGACCTGGGGCCCGCTCGTGCTCGATCATTGGGGGCAGCGTGGCCGGGCGGAGGGTCCAGAAATGATTACTATCGCGCAGACCGCCGGAGAAAGCGCGCGCTACTATCTTTGCCGGAACGAAGTCGCCCATGTCCCCTTTCTCAAAACCCCATGGGAAAATGCGCCCGTCCACCTTAAGCCGGTTACCCGCAGCCGACCAGGTCATAGCGGTTTTTGGTATCGGCGGGAAGCTGTGCCCGGGCATGAGGGCCGCCTCCCATTTCGTCAGGCCCGTGCTGATAGCGTTCTGAAGAACACCCTCAGCAGCAAGCAGGAATCCGGGCCTGATGCTCATCTGCGCCCATGGCGCGAGATCGTTGCCCAGCCACCACGTCTGGGCGAGCAGAACGTGCCGACCCG
The DNA here is from genome assembly GCA_964458525.1 of uncultured Verrucomicrobiota bacterium. Classification (GTDB taxonomy): domain Bacteria; phylum Verrucomicrobiota; class Kiritimatiellia; order JAAZAB01; family JAAZAB01; genus CAYWJE01. The sequence goes on along the minus strand of CAYWJE010000061.1, from coordinate 12,370 downwards.
CCGAAAGATCAAGCTCATATGATTCGAAAATCCAGTGCTCGGGCGAACAGCGCTCCGGCCCGCGTCCGACCGGCTTTCCGTCGAGGAAGAGGCGGTAGCGGTTGTCCGCGGAGACGTGGATGCGGCCAGTTGCGCGCTCAGCGGACGACCATTCGATGCGGAACAGTGCCACGGAGGGAGCAAGCAGTGGACGTTCCGGGTGATCAATCCATGAAGCCGGCCATATTCCGCGTCCGCTCCAGTACCCGGCATTTGGGTCGAAAAATGGAGGTTTGGAAATAAATGCCCTGCGGGCTTGAGAAATCTGCATTTCGTTGCTCATCGTAATTCCTTTCGTCTGTGCGCGATTACTGTCAAAGCGCTACGCCAAGGCAATCGGGCATGAAGGGGATCAAATCCTTGGCATGGTTTCAAAGTCGAGTCACAGCGTATATTGGTAGGGCGGGGCAGCCTTGTCCCGCCGAATTCGGACGGACGGACACGGCTGTCTGTCCCTACCTTGCGCACAGAAGGCGTTTGTTTTGAACCATGCAAAATACTTCATGCTCTTCATGGTAAATGCTTATTGGTCTAAACCGCGCAAGCGCTGGTCAAGGAAGAGGTAGGCGCGTTCGCGGACGGGGGGCGGGAAATCATGGCCGCAGTCCGGGTGCTCGCATACAAGGTGATCCGATGCCCCGGCGCTATCATAAAAGGGACGAACGCGCTCCACGCATTCGTCAACACCTTCATGGCGAAATATGTCGCGCGCGGGTGCGTTGACGAACAGCGGCCGCGGCGCTATGAGTCCGAGCACGTCCTCCATGTCGAAGGGCATGTTTTCCGCGCGACATCCGTATTCGGTCTTTATGCGCGGCATGTACCCGGAATGACACCAGTCGTTCAGATCGCCGCGCGTGCCGCGTCCTTCATCGTTGTTCCACGTGAAGCGCGTGAAGCCGGAGCTGCTGACAACGGCCTGGATTCTCGGATCAAAGGCCGCCACGAAGAGCGAGTTGTGTCCTCCGAGCGAATGCCCGATCACGCCGATGCGCGCGGGGTCAACACCCGGGAGTTCGGAGAGCAGGTCAACCGCGCGCATGTGATTCCACACGGCTTTCATTGTGGCGCTCGCGTAGCCCATGGCGTAGGGATCAATCTTGTAGCCCCCGAAGCGCGGGTAATCGGGGGCTAGGGTGACATAGCCTCGCTGCGCGAGTTCGAGCGCGTAGTGCAGATTATCCAGTCCGCCCAGTCCGGCCGGCTCGTCCTTCCCGATGCTTGTGGTCTGGTGGAGACACAGCATGGCCGGCCGTGGCTCATCCGAAGACGCTGGCAGGATCAGCCACGCGGGGCAGCGGTCGCTGGGCTCGGTCGCGAAAGTAAGCTTGCGGAAAAGGAGTTCCTTATCAGAGCGTTCCTCTATGATTTGCGAATCAGGGGGTACGCGCTTTGATGAGTCGGGCAGCGGACCCATCACAAGTTGCATGCGATCGAGCGCTGTTTCAATGTCAATCCTGCTGGTCTCATTACTCACTTCTGTTCCTCCATGTACAGTGTTACGATGCGGTACGGCTCAACCTTCATTTCTACTCCGTGCTTGCTCATCTCTAGCGGAATCCGTTCGCGTTCTTCAAGGTCTGTTTCAAAAACGCGGCGAAAGCGCGGCGCAAGGGCCAATCGCGCGCGGGTTTTCCGGCCTTCATTCTCCCAGAAGCGGAGAATCCAGCCTTTGCCGTCCTCCGATCGTTTGAACGCGCTGAAACGGAGGTTGGCCTGATTCAGCGTGAAAGGCGGAGCGAGTCCGATTTCGCCGTTCCTTGCCGGATGGACGGCGGGATTGATCATGCGCTGATTCGGATCCGCCTGGTGCGCGATCGGCGGATAGAGAAAACTCTCCGCTTCATGAATGAATGGCGCGCTCCGCGCCGGTCCTGTTTTTCCATACGGCAGAAAGCTAAGTTCGAACCTTTGCGGGCCCGGACACTGAGCGCCGGGTGTGGGCGTTGCCGGCGAAGTCGCGCCCTGCCGTGTCACCAGGCCGAAGCGGCCCATGCGGCCTATTCCCCGCAGTAATGTGACGAAAAGGTCCGTGCCGCGCGCGCCTTTGCGCGACTCGTATTGATGCAGACCCTGTGCCGCGACCGCGAGTCCGCGGCGGGAGTCGTCAACAGCCACCCATTCCCTGAAATGGAAAGTAGAGGGCGCTGCCTGCGCCATGCCGGTCCTGTCTTCGTCCGGATGGCGGATCGGACGGGACAGTATTCCGAAATGTCCCTGGCTCTTGACCTCATCCGATACTATCCCGGTTGGAACGCGCAGCCGCACTCTATGATCGAGCGCGTTGTTGTCGAACTCCACGGACAAATCCGCGCGCCGCGCGCCGAGCATGATCGAGATTCGCAAAGTCACTGTCAGTTCGACAAGCTCGCGCGACCGCCTCTCGCCTTCGAGGCGGCGGGGCACGCGCATTTTCACCACTGCCTCCAGCGCGGAGCGGACAGGTCCGTTCTCAATGCGGCTACAGGAGGCGGGGAAATCAAGGCTCGATATGACGGGGCTCGGTTCCCATGGCGGGGAGAAATCCCACGCATCGCCGCGGTCGGCCTCATCCTCTATGATGCCGATTCCGCCGAAGAACTTTCCGGATTGCTTGTCAAGAATTTCAAAAGCGCCGCGCTTGAAGCTTACGCGGAGAAAGTCGTTCTCGATCGTGTTCTTCTTTTTGGCGCGCTTGGTATTGCCCTTTGGCGAAGGGCCGTCGCCGACTTGCCAGACGGTGATTCCGCCGGCGGGAATGCCGCTTGCGATCAACACATGGGTCGGATTGCCGTCGGGCCAGGCGTGGGATCCGCTCTCGCGCGGCCTTTGGGCATCGGGTCGCCACGGGTTGTGCACCGTCTGAACGAGCAGTCGTCGGCCTTTCGCGTCCGTAAGGTGCTGCCGTGTCGGATCGAAATCATGCAGCCAGGTGTCGGTCACGATATCGGCCGCGCCGGCGGCTGGCGGACGGTATGCGAGCACAAACGATTTCTTTGTGCCGGGCCGGCAGGCGCGGGCGGCCATATGAGCAAGGGCTTCATGAGCCAGACCGACGGCTATCTGGCGCGCGGCATTGTACCTTTGAACCATTGCCTCGTGGACGGGATCGGCGCTGGAGCCGTGAATGCCGTCATGCGCCTGGTTGTGGAACAGCTCGCGCCAGGCTTCCTCCAGTTGCCGGATCGGCCAGGGCTTGCCCTCGCGCGCGGCGACGGCGCTGAGCGGCTCGGCGTATTTTTCAAGCAGCGATTCGGCGATGAAGTTGGCCTGTTTGAGGTAGCTTCGCGTCGCCAGCGTGCCTGTGAGAATGAGGGAGAAGCGTCCGCCCCACATCTCGCCGCGGAACTCCGGCAGGCGTTCAGCCCGAGGGCCGGCACGGCCTCGAACTTCCTTGACGAGCTGCTCGCAATCGCCGTGAATGAAATTGAATTCAGACTGCGCCTTGTTTGCGCGGCTGATCAGCTCGGCGATAGTCTCCTGCGGCGCGGCTGAATCGTAGCCGTTGGGCAGGGGAATCACGCCCGTCGGGCACTTCTCCCCGATCAGGCGCGCCTTTTCGATCAGCGTCTCCACGCCCTTCCGGAAATCGGTGTCTCGCGCGGCGGCGTGAAGGAGGTCGGGTGTCTGGGTGTAGTCGCCGTAGGGGGCGGGGCGGAAAGTGGCGGAGGCATAGGGCGCGCGCCTGGCGCCGACCGCATGGATCGCCGCATAGCTGCCTGACATCTGGAGCGCAAGAGAGGCGGTGCCGTCGAGCCCTATCCAGCGAAACTGGTCCTTCACGTCCGGCGGCGGCTCAGGCATTCCGCGCATAAAGATCAGGCTGTCTATTCCGAAGCCCGCGAGAATCTGCGGCATCTGCGCGGGATGTCCGAAATTGTCGGGCAGATAGCCGGCCTTCATGCTTCGTCCGAAATGCCGGGCGCGCCGGCCGCCATAAAGCGCGTTTCGAACTATCGCCTCGGGACCGGTGAGCCATTCGTCGAATTGAGTGTAGAATGGGCCGAGGGCGAGTTTGCCCGATCGAACCAGGCGGCGGATGGCGGCTTCCCGTTCCGGGTGAACGGCGAGGTAATGCTCGATCGGCGCGACCTGGCCGTCAAGCACAAAACATCTGAAACCCTTTTTGCGCGCCGCTGAATCAATCAGCCTGTCAATCATCCGTATCAGCCAGAAACGGAACGAGTGAAACGGCAAATACCATTCGATATCCCAGTGGACGTGGGAAAAGACAAATGCGGTTTTCTTTTTTGAATTGGACATAGAGTTCCTTTCATGATTATAAGATATCCAAAGCGGGCTTACTCACAACCCAATTCTTCACCACGGAGACACGGAGACACGGAGGAAAGAAAAGAATAGGTTTTGACGAATTTTGAATCGGCTGTGCCGCTTCCAAATTCGTCAAAACGACTACTTTTGGGAGGAAGAAGAGCAAGAAACTCATCTACCTCCAGCAATAAACGTTCCTTGAAAAAGGTGTTTGCTCCAAGCAAACACCTTTTTCAAGGAACCTCTTCTCCGTGCCTCAGTGGTGAACATTCTATTATTCTTCGCAGTTTCCCGGCAACGAGCCACTAATGAGCGGAAACAAGTTGACTGCCGTTTTTCTGAAAGTGGGAAGACGGTGAAATGTCACGCTGTCGTTGTCGTGCTGGTTCGGCGCGTTCTCCGCCGTGCGTGAGGCAAAAACGAGGTCGTCGCCGTCAATCAGCGGAGTGCAATAATTGAACGCCTGATTCTCGCGCGCCCACATCGCCAGGACGCCGGCTCCGAACCAGTCCAGGGCGTTTCTGCTGTAATGCAGCATGAGAAACCGGCGTTCCTTGCCCCAGCCCCTGAAGCATCCCGTGGCCTCTCCCGTGACCTGGTTGGAGGTCATCCAGAACAGGCCGCTCACATCATCGCGGATTATGTGGAAATGATTCTGCGCGCCGGGGATTGGGTAGTAGTGCGAGAAGGAGAGGTGCAGTGAGCCGTTTTCGTCAAGTAAATCGCACACCGCTCCGAGGCCGGGCACAACCCCGTCCGTGTCGGCGCTGGATACTCGAACACGCACGAGCACGAGCAGGCTGCCGTTGCTGTTCACCACGTTGGGCTCCATCCATTTGCCGCCGTTGTGTTCGCCGCGTCCGATAAGTTGCGGCACTCCGGGATGGCGAACGGAGTTCGAAAAGCGCCATGACCGGGGGTCGAGAGGATTCTTGCGAAGGTCGCACGAAAAGGCGAACACCGCCCGGTCAGAAGTACTGTTGTTCATGTCGTCGGCGGCCCAGTAGAAATTATCTCCGACTATCGTCCATCCGGTTGATGTGGCGTAGACCTTGCCCTCGCGCAGAAGCGAAGGGGGTCCCATGTGCGGCCATGGTCCGCGGAGCGTGAAATCCAGAGCCCCTGCCATTCCGGGCCGGATCCGATGAAATAAACAAGCTCCCGCAGGACGAGAAACTTTCCGGTCACAAAGGGAAGACGTCCCCGCTCGATCCACGTTTTGCCGCAGTCGGCGCTGGAGTGGATGACGCATCTGTTGTTTCTGTAAAGGTTGAACGCCGTGGTGTCCGGACCCGACAAGCCGTCAAACGACCAGAATTCAACGGCGCAGAGCAATTCCCCGTTCGGCAGCTTCACCAACGCCGGAGCGTCTGAGATGATGCCGCGGTCCGACCACCTGCGCACCACCGTGTGATCCGGGCACAGAGGCCGGCACCATTCGTGATTAATGCCATTTCTATTGTCGGTTGGTTTCACTATTATCCCATAAAAAACAGAAATCATCTCGCGCAGAGGCGCGGAGGCGCAGAGGTGTGAACTATGTATGAACAAGATGATAAGATTGAATCATCTCGATCTCTGCGCCTCCGCGCCTATGCGCGATAACGAATTTCGTCGGTTCATTCATGCCATAGGTTTATATTTCTCAATCATTTCCCAATCCGATACACCGCCACATCATGGCTGGCGGCTTCAACCGGCAGGCCGGCCAATGCCGAACCGTTGACGCGTCTCGTATCTCCACCGGTGATGTTCTCCACCGTGCATGATTTGCCCGGCCTGATGCCCAGGCGCTTCAAGTTGAGCTTCAAGACGGTCTTCACCGGGTGCGGGTTTCGGTTGACGATGAAACACAGCAGTGAGCCGTCCTCATGTCTGTGAACCGAGCTGGTGACCATCTTCTCAGGAACGGAAGCATAGGGGGCTGACCCCTCCTGTTCAAGGATCATCTTCAGGATGTCCGGCGAGGGATTGCTGCCGATGTGAATGATCTTGCCCTTTCCGACCTTGCGGACGTAGCCCATGATGAAGCCCGACACCTTTGCGACACCCATATCCACCAGTGCCTCCCTTGCGTGGGCTGAGAGCGTGAGCCATATCGGCTCTCCCGGCGCGCGGTGGAAATACCCGAAGTTGACCTTGCGGCCCAGGTGTCCGGCGTTCGCAATTAGCGCCGCGCCTTTCCCGTAGCCCGCTGTCACGGGGAGATTGACCGGCCTCGCGCCGTCCGGCTCAGCGAACGGCAAATCCTTGAACGGTTTGCCGAACTCGTCCCGAACCGGGCAGCGGCTGAACGCTATCAGAATGCCGCCGCTTTTCACATGCGCCGCGAGTTTTCCCGCGCTTTCAGCATCCAGCCATTCCGATCCGGAATACACTACGCTCTTCGAACGATAGGGTTTCGGCATTTGCGGATCGGCGTAGCGGTAGCTGATGTCCGCCGCCTCGATCGCCTGGAACACTTCCTCGAAGTTGCCGGGATCAATCACACGGTGCGGCTTGTGAACTACCAGGTCCACGTCGTATAGCGGCTCCAGGTTCCACGGCTCAATTTTGTTCGTGAGCTCCACCACTTCCTTGTGGACCGGGTAATACTCGTTTGTGCGGCCCCACTCCGTGATTGGCGAGTGCGGCCAGGCGTATTGATGGACCAGCAGGTACCAGTTCCAGCCTTTTAGGCCGCGAGCCATGAGGGTCATGGGAATGAACTTGTAATGAGAGGGCGGTATGTAGCCGGTGTCCTTGAGAGGATATATTCCGCACTGAAACTCGGCGGACCATACATTGCCGTTCGTCACGTTCGCCTCGGACATTTTCACGATATCCAGATTGTACAGCCAGTTATCCCTGGACAGCTTGGCGCCCTCCATGAAAGGAAAGGGGTAAATGTCGGTTCCGGCGATGTCGGCCACTTCGCAGAACTTGTTGAAGTCGGCATAGAGCGGCGACCAGCTGTTGGCGTAGATCGGGACTTCCACGCCCGCCTTGCGGAAAAGCTTTCCGACAGCCGCGACGATTTCCGCCGCATACCAGCCCACGAACTCGAAGGAATCAGCGTAGCGGACATGGCACGACTCGTCGGGCAGAAGGCGGGCGGCCATCGGGAGATCCGTGTTCACGCACACCTCGTGAAAGTAGAAGCAGGCTTCGTTGAACGACCTGTATTTCGTTCTCCATCGCTTGTTGAGCGCGGCGATGCTGCCGCGGTATTTCTTCCGGAGCCAGGTCTTGAACAGGCCGCCGCCGCTGTAGCAGCCCAGCTCGTTGCCGAAACTCTCCACGGCGGGGTAGGGCTCGTTGTCGGCCTGCACCATTATGATGCTTCCGCCGCGAGTGACTTGAAAAGGCGCGATAACCTCTTCGCAGATGCTTCTGATGTAAGGCTCGGCCATTTTCATGAACTCCGGCGAAAAGCGGTCCACTTTCGTGGCATATTCCGGCGGACCGCCGAACGGCCATCCGGCATAGATGTATGGGCCGGGCCTGATCATGAAATACAAACCTTCCTCGCGCAGCATTTTGACGAATCCCTTCAAATCGCGCTGCGGATGAGTTTTTCCTTCGAAATCGTATTTCCCCGGCTCAAGCTCATGAAAGCTCCACGGCACGCAGCTGGACACGATGTTCACGCCCATGGCCCGCACTGATCTCATCACGGCCGGCCAGTTTTCCTTCATCACGGCCCAATAGGAGAATTCGCCTGAGATCAGAGGGAGCTTCAGATTCTTGTAGCGATAGAGACAGTTCTGTATGGATATCTTTGCTTTCATTGTAGTTTCCTTTCTATAATTGCTCGGACATCATCCAAAAACCTTCCGCATACGTTCCGTGTAGTAACATACGTTCCTGAATTCGGCGTCCGGCGCGATCCTGTGATCGGGGCAGGGGATGAAGCCGCCAAGCTCAACGAGAGGCTTCAATCTCTCGATCTCGGCATCCACCGCCGCCTTACCAAGAGCGAATACGTTCTTGTTCATGCCTCCGACACCCCGAAGATCCCGTCCGTATTTCTCGCGCCATGGGGCGATAGACGCGTTCCATGTGCCCACTTCGATGGGGAACATCGTGTTCACTCCATTCTCAAGCCAGACGGGCACGAGGGCGTCAATCATTCCGTCGCAATCAACGGACACGATATCCAGGCCATGTCGCCCAACCAGCTCGGTTATTCGCCGATAGTGCGGGCCTACATATTCGCGAAAGACGTTCGGATTGAGCAACGGTCCGTTCTTGAAGCAGATGTCCTCCCAGAAATGCGCAAAGGCGAAGCCGGCGTCGGGCGCGGTCTTGAGGGTGTATTCCGTGTTGCGGTAGCAAAGCTCGGCGACGGCGTCAATGATTTCCCGGAAGAGCGGCTCATCGTCAACATAAAGGTAACTCACGCCCTTCAGGCCGAGAAGGAGCCGGATATAGCCGAACAGGCTGCCGCAATGCAATCCGAGCGGAGCTTCCGCTGCGCGGGGCTTGAGCGATTCAAGCCATCTGATGTTAACCCGCCGCTCCGACCATTGATGGCGCCATTCGAAATGCTCTTTCCATGAAGCGCGGTCCTTCAGAAGGTGATCAATTTCCTGCGGAATGCTCACGGTGCCGGGTTGTTGAACAATAACCACTCCGTTTCCGCCGAGAACGTGCCGCATTCCGTCCGGAAAGACTTTGACGACTTTCTGCTCGAACGCCGGGTCGAGTCCGCAGTTGGAGTGGAACATCGTCTGCCAGTTATAGTCGAACCCCAGCCTGGCGGCGAGTTTAAGGTCAACATCGTTGCCGTCGGTCCAACCATGGGCTTCATCCTCCGTGAGGTGGCCTTCCCTGAACCACTTCTCCAGAGTCTGGTCCCAGAAGCCGAAATGCACGATTGGCAGTCTGTCATAAGGCTGGTATCTCAGCAGCGCAAGTGTTCTTTCACGATTATTCATTTTGTAATTCCTGTGTAATTGCTCTTTCTATGGTGAAGCATGCTTTTTTCCGGACTTGTCTCTGAGAACATATGCAACTCATTGAAATACAATACAAGATAGTCCTTGTCCTGGAGACGGCGGTCTCCGCCGTTTTCCATCCGGCTGGGACGGCCGGCTCCAAGAATCGGGACAATCAGTCTCATAAAAAATCCGGGCATCGCGCCAAGAGGCCGGACTTGTCTCTGAATACATCCATAACGCGTTAAGATTCAATATCCAACATCAGATGCCACGAAAAATCTGATTGCGCCTCGCAACCAGAGGTCACGCTGAAACCTTTTTCCCTCCACCTGGCACCCTCCTTCCGTTCAGCGCGCTATTATGAGCGTCCCTGCCGGCGGAATGAAAATCCAGTTCAGATTGTCGCCTTCGTCAATGGAAAGCGGATTTGCGAGAATGGTCTGGCCCCAGGAGGCGTTGCTGTCGCGCACCCGCACCTTCTCCACGTGCTGTGTGGCACCGGCCTGCAGATCGAGATGCCACGCATTCCCCGGCTGGGTTGAATTCAAGATCACCCGGCTCAGGATGAGATTGCCTGCCACGGCATTGCTGCTGCCGGGCGTGAACGATACGGTCTTGCCCGCGTTCGTGATCACCAGATTGAAGAACCTGTTGGTTCCCGAAACCGTCGCGGCTCGCGGCCCGGCTAAGAACACCGTGGTGCCTGTGTCGCAGCCGAATACCGCGGCATTGCTCCAGCTCCCGTTCACGACAAACGAATTGTTGGTCTCTATGAAGAAATACGCGCGATTGGTGAGAATCACATCCCCGACGATCGTGCCGGAGACGTTCGGCGACACGACGGTTGCCACGCTGGAACTGACCCCCCCGTTTTCGATGGTCAGCCGACCGTTGCCGGGTCCGTCGGAGGCCGTTTCGAGATAGATCGTTCCGCCGGCGCCGCGCCTGCTGCCTACTCCACCTCGGCCCTGCGCGGTTATCACCAGATTTCCAAAAGTATTGCCGTTGGTCAACACGAGCGAGATGCGTCCGCCGCTTCCTCCGCCCCAAGTCGAGTTTGGAACTCCCGCATTGGCGGTTAATGCGCCGCTGCCCTCGATGGAGCCTGCGCGCAGAAAGATGCTGCCGGCCGAAGGACTTGCGATTCCGTCGGCGCTGGTGTCCACGGAATCCACGTTGATGCTGCCGTTAATCGTGAGAACGTCCCGCACGTCAAGCTGCACCGCGCCGCCGCCGTTTCGGGTGTGGGTGCGCGAGCCGAGGTTAGTCGGCGCCGTTATCGAGCCGTAGGGAATGCCGCCCATATAGCCAAGATAGTTCCCACCATACCCTGCGTGGCCCGCACCGCCGTACTGGACCGAGGGTGAGCCCAGAGCCCCGCCGCCGCCATAGGGATACTCGCGTGAGAATCCCTTCAGGTTGATTGCGCCGCCTCCCTTGATGTCAACACTGCCGTGAACGATCGCGTTGATTCTGTAGACGTAGCTGGCGTTGATGTTCCTGTGATGGCGGTAGTTGCCGTTGCTGTTGACCGTGATATCGCCGAACAGGTGGAACAGGGATGAGCCGTGCGAAAGCACGCCGTTGACCACGATGTCGCAAGTTGCAGTGACCGGTCCGTCGCCCAGCGAGAGGATGCCGTCCGGCATTATGGTCATCTGCGTGGGGCCGACAAGCTGCGCGTTTTCCTCGAGCAGGATGTTGACCGTGTCGAACGCGAAATCCGCCGGGGCCGAAAGTGTGCCGCCGTTCTCGATCCGCACCGTCGCCGTGGTCGGGCTTTCGCACTGGAAGACGTCGCCGGCCGGCACTTGCAGCGTCGCTCCATCCTGCACGCGCAGGATCGAGTTGCTGTATATGCTCACGCGGTCAAAGCGCCAGGTGTCCCCGCTCTTCATATCGGTCGTATGTCCGTTCGAGCTGCTGTTGAACAGGAAAAGCTCCGCGAAGCCGGCCGCTGTCTCTGTGTAGATCGTGCCGGCTCCGCCGCGGCGATACAGTGTCTGTAGCGAACCGGAGCCACCCATGGCGCGCATCGTTATGCCGGCGAACGATGCGCTGTTCGTGAGAATCACCGAAATGCGTCCGCCCGCTCCACCGCCCGAATGGGGGCCGGCGTGGGTGGTCAAGCCGCCGTTGGCGGAAATGGAGCCGTTTCCCGCAAGCGCGCCCGTTCGGATATACACGCTGCCTCCCGATGGCCCCCCTCGACTGGTCGTGTTGGAGGCGCTGGCCGAGATGGTTCCATCGAGGGTGAGCGTCCCGCCGACGTTCAGTTTAACCGCTCCGCCTGGATACTGGACAACGTATACGGAGCTGCCGAGATTTGTTGGAGCGGTCAGTGAGCCGTAGGTCTTGTTTCCACAGTCTTCCCCGGCGCCTGTTATTCCGCCTCTGCCGCCGTGGCTTGCCCCGGCGTAGGCGTTTGTCGGCTGGCCGGGACCCGACCCGCCATACATGAACCGGTATCCGAGGCCCGCGGCATTGATCGCGCCCTGCACGATACAGTCGTTATTGACGTCGAGGCAGATCATATGAAGGTGCGTGTTGTTGGTGTTCCCGTGATGAGTGAGCGACGAGTCCGCAGCGATATTGATGCTGTTCACCGTATAGGTGTCGAGGCCGGTGATCGTGATCATGTGGCCGTTGGTGATTGTGACGTTATCGGCCGCGCCTGGAACGGCTGCGCCCACCCACGTGGCGGCATTCGTCCAGTAGCCGGATGCCGCCGACACGATATCCGCCGTTGACGCGGACGTGACGGTGAACGCGAAAGTCAGAAATGCAGTGACAAGAACATTGATCTTTTTCATTTCTGTTGCCCTCCTGTGTCCTTTCCAGAAGTCGTGTGTGACTTGGGGAGATCCCTCGACTTCGCTCGGGATGACATGGTCAAACTGTTACTCTGTGACTGCATATTTTGAACCATGCCCACATCCGGTCTTCCCTGGAGACGGCTGTCCTCAGCCGTTTATATCCTCCACATTTACCCGCCCCCGCCACACCTGTCCGCCCGTGGCGGAGGCGGACAGGTGTGGCGGGGGCGGACTCGCACGAGGCGGAGGAACGGCGGAGACCGCCGTCTCCATTTCATTTTGTTGATTAAGCCTAAAAAGAGCAGTTGAATCACGCTGCGCGTGTTTCAACTGGTCTTTTGA
>CAYWJE010000060.1:0-15647 GCA_964458525.1 uncultured Verrucomicrobiota bacterium | reverse complement strand
GCCGGAGTCAGAACGCCGTTGGATTCCTGAACACTGAACACTGAACGCTGAACACTGAACACATGCACCACCAAAGGCTCCGAAAACTTCACTAACGCGGCTTTACACCAAAACGAATTTCAAATACATTTGGCTAGATATACGGCTTTACATTTGGATTTGAACAAGTCAGGACGCAGCAAACCGGCGAGAGCCACATCTGTGCATGAACCCACGATGTTGATGACAATTTGCTCATGGCTGTTTTTCAGCACGCGACAGAGCCATAGCGCTGCAGCACGTTTGCTTACGGCCTTGTCTCTCAGGTCATTTTTGCTGTTGTTCATTGGATCCATCGATCCGATGATGGACGGGATCCCTGTGATGCCGGTGAGATGCCCGAGTTGTGCCATAGCCAATGTCGCTGGATCACCCGCACGATGGTCAGGAGGATAATCAAACATTACACCTTGAACATCCAAGGTCCCTTGGGCGGCCAAAGCGTATACGGTAGCTAAATCCCAGTGATCATCCGGGTCGCCATGAGGGTGGAAAATATCGGTCTGGTGTATGAAGCAGGTCATTCTTATTTCTCCGTCGAACGCTTTGGCAAACCAACCTTTGCTTTTCCCGCCTTTCCTAGCTTAGGAACTGACGATTCGATTCCTGAATCGAAGCCGATAGGTTCGTATTTTCTGCGCAGGAAGAGATATCTTGAGACGGCGACCACCCCTTTCTTTGCGGACGCCGGGAACAGGTTCCTCAACGTGATTCACCTCGATCGCCGAGCTGAACGGTGCGGCGAATTCGAGGACGTCTTCCGCTATACTGTCTGTCGGGTTGAATACGCGCAGTATCGCCCCGTCCCTGTCCTGTGCGGGCTTGAAGGCCGAGACCATCACCGACCCGTTGCGGCTGTTCAAAAATGTTCTGTCCACGGGATTGCCGCGATGCGCCCGGACCATCGTGCCTGCCTGGAACTCTCTTGCCATGTTCAGAAGGACGCAGAAGTCGGCCCTGCCTTGGAACGTCGCAACCTGCCAGTTGAAAGTCATGCGGCCCAACAGTTGCGAGCGTGCGTCCATCGGCGTGTGAAAGGCGGGATCCGCGCCCCGCACGGTGCGCTTGAATCCGCGCATGAGGGTCAACGCGATCGTGGCCGACCGGTCGTCCGAGACGGCCGCCTCGTGCAGGCCGTGCCCGGCGATAATTGCGAGCCCCGATTTGGCAGAGTCCACCCCTGCGATTGAAAGAAAGCTTTTTTCCGGAACGTCGCTTTCCTGCCAGTCGAAAGTGGATCGGTCCGCCCCTCGCGCGCGGCGCACGACCGTAAACTGCTGGCCTGCAAACCAATCCATGCCCCTTATCCCCGTCGGAAAGAGTACGCGTAAACGATGGTCTTTGATGGTGTTTTCCATGGAAACTCGGAACTCGACCCTTCGTTCTCCCTTGCGAAGCGTTACATCTGTAATCAGGTTCAGAGGTATTCGATCCTGGCTTCTCCGGCGCTCCATCCAGCTGAACGAAGATGGCAGCATCATGGTCTTCTCGATGCGGAAAGTGGTGAGAAAGGGGCCATCGGCGAGAACGCTGATCCCTGCGGGGAAGCCCGTGGAGAGAAACGTTTGGTTATTAACGGGGCGCACATGATACCATCCGTCGCCCATCTCGGCGGTATCCTCGAACACGCATAGGTCTTTGTAAGCTATGCCTGTTTTCTTGTCGCGGATGGTCACGGCTCCGTTTTCCTGGATTCTGAGCGCGATATCTTGATTTTCGGCCTCGCACGGGCCGGTGATCTGCGAGTCCATTAAGCGGTAGGGTTTTTCGCGTGGAACGATGTGCAGGCCGGTGATGCCCATGCCGTCGAGAGTGGTCTCGATCGAGGCTCGGATCGAGTAGTAGGCCCGCAGCCCTTTGTTAAATATAAAGGCAGGGTGCTGAAGCTGCGCTTCCTTGACGTATGAATGAAGCTGGTAGTCCAGGCGTCTGCCGGAGGAATCGAGAATATCGAAGCAGGGGATCTGGTCATCGGGAAATCCATGCATCATGCGCGCCGGCATGTCTGCGGGATAGTCGAACTCGATCGTGGTCACCTGGCGCCGTTTCATAGGCGATGATGAGAAGATGGAGACGGTCAGCCCGGACCGGTCCTTGTCACTTGTCCCGGTAGCCGCCGGATTCATGACGACAGCGAGGTTCTCCTGGCATTCTTTGATCACGTTTTCCGCAATTATCGCCGACTGGTCATAGCGATATTCCGTGTCCTTGTGCACCTGGTCAATCGAGCATCCGCATATGGAGTCGTGGGGATGGTTTTGAAGCAGGAACTGCCATGCGTGGTCCAGGAAGTTCGCTGAAGGCACTTTCGTTTCGATCTTCGCCCAGACGAGGAAGGGCTCGGCCCAATATTCGAGCAGTGTCTGGCATCTGTCGTTCAACTGCTTCATGGGATAGTAACTGGAGGGGCAGTGTGGGATAACCGCCAGCCAGAGCGAAGCATCCTTTGCCGGAGCCAGCAACTCGCCTTCAAAAGCCGGCAGCCCGGCGCAGTAGGGCTCAACGGCTCGCGCGAATAAGTTGAGGTTCGAAAAAATCACATCGTAGTCGGGCATGGCGCGGCGGATGACTTCAAGTGCCGCCGGGATATGGGCGCAGGGCAGCTGGTGATCCTGTCCATCGAACCACAGGGTCACCGGAACCTTCGATCTGGAGCCTTCCAGCTTCTGCACACAGGCGGCCGCCTTGATCACACCGTCGCGCCATTCTTTTGAGCCGGGCGCGGGTGCGTTGGCCGCTTCCCAGACCGGCTTTCCGCTGCTGTAAGATCCGTCATCCGAAGGACGCCAAGTAACCACCTCGGAGCCGTCCGGCGCGCGCCAGCGGAAGAGCGCCGGATGCGTGGCATCGTTTGCGCCGCGCCAGAGAAAAGCCTGGGATATACCGACGCCGGCGAATATCTGCGGCATCTGCGCTATGTGCCCGAAGATGTCGCATATGAAACCGTAGCGCATCGGATCGGCGCCCAGGCTGCGGGCATCCGCGTATCCCCGCGCCAGGTTGCGGATGATGGCCTCTCCCGAGATGATACGCTCGTCAGGCATCGTGTGCCAGGGTCCGGCCAGGATGCGTCCGCCGCGCACGAGCGCCTCGATGCGCGGTTTGTTCTCCGGCATTATTTCGAGATAGTCGAGGATCGCTGCGGTCTGTCCGTCGAAGACGAAAAAACGATATTCCGGGTCCTTTTCTAGCAGATCAAGCAGTTGGTCAACCAGCTTGACGAGCTTGTAGCGGAAGCCTTGGAACGGCAGGTACCACTCACGATCCCAGTGTGTGCTCGCGACATAATGAATCTGCTTGCGTTTCCTGGGCATCGCTTCTCCTTCCGGGAATGGTTGTTGATCATCAAATCTTATGCAACTATCAAAGTTATCATAGACTTGTCCGCTCCGGGGCACAAGTCGTAAGATAGGTAGCAAAATTGGAAAAAAAGTCTTATGTTTTAAAAAGTTAATTGACTTCCTTTCAACTTTATATAATACTACGAAAGATCTTAATGTACGTTACTTTTGCTTGATGTACAACGTATTGCGGAGTGTGACCTATGGCTCGCTTGCTTGTTGTTGATGAAGATGCCAAGACGTTGCATATCCTGACCACCCTTCTGCAGACCGAGGGTTTCAAGGTGGTTCCAGTCGTGGGTCTGGATAAATCAATGCCTTTCATCAAGTCGCAGCACTTCGACCTGGCGATAATGGATATTTCCAGGGATCCGGAGACGGGGTTACGGCTGCTGATATCCGTCCGCCAGGAGCGTCCCGATCTGCCGTTGTTCGTCATCCGGGATGGTAAATGTCCAGAGCCCGGGCCGGATGTCGCCGCGCTGCGGAACCTGAAATGGGTTGTTAAACCGGTGAAACTCAGGGAGTTCATCGCGGATGTGCAGAAGACGGTTGATTTCGGGGGAATTCAGGGCAGTGAGCCGGAGAAGGTGTGTAAGCTGGTGGTAGAGGAGTTTTCCGGCGCGGGGAATCTTGTGGGCGTAAGTCCTGCGATGATGTCGGTGTGCAGCATGGTTAAACGCATCGGGCCCACGGATATCACCATCCTCATTCACGGCGAGCGCGGACTTGAAGCCGAGACGGTTGCCCGCGCCATTCATGAGTCAAGCCTTTGCTGCGCCGGGAATTTCGTTCGCCTTGATTGCGGCGCCGTCGCGGATGAGGCGAAGGCGCTGCTTGCCCTTTTTGGCAGCGCGCATGCGAGCGCCGGCGCGGGCGCGCAAAAAGGAGTGTTCGAGGAGAGCAACGGCGGAACCCTTTTCCTGGAATGCGTTGAAGCGCTGCCCGTGACCGTTCAGCCAAAGATCAATGATGTCCTTCTGAAGAAGAAGTTCAGCCGCGGTGGCGGCGGGGAGATCTCGATAAAAGTGCGCGTGATTGCTTCAACCTGTGATAACATCGAGAAGCGGGCCCAGTCGGGCGCGTTCGATGCCGGCCTTTTCAAGACCTTGAGCCTGATGTCTATTCACATCAAGCCGCTGCGCGAGAGGAAGGACGATATTGTCCCGCTGGTCGAGCAGTTCCTGCAGGGGATCCCGGACAGGCAGCCTGTCTCTTGCGATTCCGAGACTCTTTCCATACTGGAACGTTATCCCTGGCCCGGAAACACGAGGGAGCTTCGCGAGGCCGTTCGTCATGCCGTCGAGCACTCGTCCGGACCGGTCATTACAAAGGCTGCTCTGCCCTCCGCCATAGCGGCCGTTGGGATGGCGAGGGGCAAGGTGTGAAGGTTGAAGCCTCTCATGTTGTTGCGGGAGTGGGAGAGGTCCTGTGGGATCTCCTGCCGGCCGGGAAACAGCTTGGCGGGGCTCCTTCCAATTTCGCCTACCATGCGCGCGCCCTCGGGGCCGAGTCCCATATCGTGAGCTCTGTCGGACGGGACGCGGGCGGGCGCGAGATACTTTCCATGCTGGGCGATCTCGGCCTGCATTGCGGTTCCATAGGCGTAGATTCCTGGCATCCCACCGGCACGGTTGATGTTGAGCTGGACGTCGCCGGTAAGCCGCAGTATGTGATCCACGAGAACGTGGCATGGGATTTCATTTCGTCATCTCCCTCTCTGCTCGCCCTGGCCGGTCGCGCCGACGCTGTGTGTTTTGGAACGCTTGCAACCCGTTCGCCTGTATCCCGCAGGACAATCCGGGAATTTGTGAGTGCTACCCGGAAGGAGTGCCTTCGGGTCTTTGATGTCAATTTGCGGCAGTCTTTTTATGATGCAGCGACAATACGGGCTTTCCTGGCGCTCTCCAGCATTCTGAAGATAAGCGACGAGGAGCTTCCGGTGGTCGCAGGTTTCCTGGGGCTGGGTGGGGATGAGCGGGACGTTCTGGCCGGTTTGCTGAGTGGCCATAATCTCAAACTTGTGGCTCTTACGCGCGGATCACATGGAAGCGTGCTGGCTTCGTCTGACGGCTTCAGCGAACATCCCGGGCTGCGCGTTCAAGTCGCAGATACCGTGGGAGCGGGCGATTCCTTCACGGCGGCTGTTGTCATGGGGCTGTTGAGCGGACTCGGTCTCGATGAAATCAACAGCCTTGCGAATCGCCTCGCAGCTCACGTGTGCTCGCAACACGGGGCGATGCCCGAGATCCCCCGGGAGTTCGCGGCAGAGCTGGCGCGACCGGACTGAAGAAGATGTCGCGTTTCCCTGTCCTTGCCCGGATTCCAGGAAGTTGGACTATGATCGCGCTGGATGTCTTCGGCTAACCACTACTTGCACCCTTCCGGCTACCTGCGGGGCTGAACGCCCTGGTGACCCTGGCCCTGCGGCGGCGGACCCACAGGGGCTTCGGCCTTGTCCACAAAGCCGTCCTGATTCCTGTCGAACTGCTCAAAGAGCCGGGCGGGGCCGTTGAATTCATCCCTGGCAACGCGACCGTCCCCGTTCTTGTCGAATTCCTGGATGAACTTGCTCTCCTGCGCCTTTGTCTCGGAGGCGGGCTGCCGCTGCTGTTCCATGCGCGGCTGCTCGCGCTGTTGCTGTTGCGGCTGCTGGCGAGGTTGTTCCTGCTGTGGTGGCATCGGCTGCTGCTCTATCCGCTGCTGGGTCGGAGCATCCGGTCGCTGTTGCTCCATCGGCGGGGCGGCGCGTCTGGATGCCGTCACACTATAATCGCTAACGGCATTGTCCTTGAATGCTATTTCCATGTTCATGACGGTCTGCTGACGGGTCCTGTCCATCTGGTTCTGGACGAACTGATATTCCCACACTTCGCCTCCGACCTGGAATTTTATGCTTGCCGGGTCGCCCAGCATCGAGCGAACCTGGTCCGTGGTGGTCTTGCCCTTTTCAACGCTCTGGAAGGAACCGAACGATGAGCATCCGCAAAGCAGCGCCAGCGAAACTACAGGTAATAGGATCTTCTTCATGTTCCCTTTCTCCGCGTTTTGCGCGGTCAGATTGATAATGGATATGAAACCCTGAAAATCGTTCCGTCGCTTCCGGACACGAAAGACGCAGTCCCCTTCATGTATTGTTCCGTTAGAAGCTTGATGCTGTAGGTGCCAAGCCCGCGTCCGCTGCCCTTCGTGGAGAACGAGCGCTGGAACACCTGGAGCTGGATGTCGCGCGGCATCTTGGCTGGATTGTGCACCCAGAACTGGACCTGTTTCATCTGCAGCGCACAGCCGAGCGTAACCGTCTCGCCCGGCTTTGAGGCTTCCAGCGCGTTCTTGGTCATGTTGCCGAGCACCCTTAGGAGCAGCACCTGGTCCGTCGTGAATTTAACGTCCACCGCCTGCGGGTCTATTGCTATGGTCCGGCCTTTTGCGACCTCGTGTGTCCGGTAGAGGTTGGTAATGTTCTTGAGGGCGTCGAGCGAACTCATAACGGCGGGTGTGAGGGTGAGTTCGTTGTTCTCAGCTGCCGCAAGCATCCGCTGGCTGTTGATTTCATCCACGATCATTCTGGCGAGTGTAAAAATCGTTGACTGATATTCCTGTGCGTCTGATGCAGTGGCGTCCTTGAGCAGCTCGGAGAAACCCTTGATGCCGCTGGCTGTGTTCATGATGTCGTGGAAGAATATGCGCTCCAGCGCCCGCCTGCGTTTTTCGTCGCTGATGTCCATGGCCGCGAAAATGGTCAGGGGTATGCCATTTGCATCGAAGGGTGTCGCCCAGACGCGCAGGTCGAGGGCTTTACCGTCCGGCTTAAGCATGATGCGGCATTCCTGGACGTCGGATTTACCGTCAATGCTTGAAAGTATGGCCTTCACGGCGCCGCATGTCTTGCAGAACTCGGTGGTTCCGCAGCCGCCCTCGGTTTCATAGGCATGTATGCAGTTCACCGCCTCGCCAGGACGCTTGCCCATGGCCGCGCGCGGGTCGGCGGCGCCCGCCAGGCGAAGCGTGGCCTTGTTGGCGGAGACGATCTGGCGCCGGTTGTTCAGGAACATGACGCTCATGGGTATGGCATCAAGGACTCCGGTGATGCACGGCAGCGAGGAAACTGCGTCGTGGGATTTCTGCAGATCAGGCTCCGACGCCCGCTCAGCCGGGGCGAACAATGTGCTTAAAACCTTTTGCATGGTGCGCTAACATTCTGCTTGGTAGAGGCTTTCGTGAGATCCTGGTTACTACTCAGCTTGCGCAAAAAATGCGGCGGGACAGTCCCGACTCTCTTTGAGGTCGGGCCGCCCTACCTTTAGAATTTCTGGTAGGGCCGCACAGCCTGTGCGGCCATCAAAACAGAATGACCTGAATACTTACATCAATTTAATAATAGCACGATTCAAATTAGTGGGAAGAAAATAATGAATGATTTGACGGCCGGGCATGAGATTGCTACTATTAATCAAAATCTGGGCGCGGGTTTGCCCGGTGCTTGGAGCTTGACTGCAGCGATGGGAAAGAAAATACAGAACGAGTTCGTGAGCGGGACATCTGGCGGAGCGCATGATGCGCCGGCGGGCTGTGACTGGTCGCTTGTGTCGAACATTCCCGGCGTACTCTACCGCTGCAGGCTCGATAGCAACTGGACAATGCTCTACATCAGCGATTTCGTTGAAGAGCTCACCGGCTATCCCGCGGGCGACTTCATCGGCAACGCGGTGCGCTCCTACGAGAGCGTTATCGAGCGCGAAGACGCAGGGTCGGTTGCTCGGGGCATAAATGATGCGCTGGATGCCGGAAAGCATTGGGAACTCGAGTACAGGATCCGGAGGAAAGACGGAGGTGTGCACTGGGTTTTCGAGAAGGGCCGCGGCGTGCGCGACGCGAAGGGAGGCGTGGAGTTTCTCGACGGATTTGTTATGGATATTACGGATCGCAAGGAGTCCGAGCTGCGGCTGCAGAAAAAGAGCGCGGAGCTTGATATCTATTTCACGTCCAGTCTTGACCTTCTATGCATAGCGGATACCGGCGGGCATTTCATCAGGCTGAATCCCGAGTGGGAAAGGATTCTCGGTTATTCCACGGCGGAACTCGAGGGCCGGTCTTTCCTTGACTTCGTTCATCCGGATGACATGGAGAGTACCCTGTCCGCGATATCCAGCCTGAGCGGGCAGCAGGAGGTGTTGAGCTTTGAAAACCGCTACCGCTGCAAGGATGGCATCTACCGATGGATAGAGTGGCGCTCCAAGCCGCAAGGCTCTACAATTTATGCCGTGGCGCGGGACGTGACCGACCGAAGGAAGATGGAGGACGCGCTCCGCCTCAGCCGCGAGCAGTTTGAGCTGGCGGTGAGCGGTTCGCAAGATGGAATCTGGGACTGGAACCTGCGTGACAACAGTCTGTATCTCTCACCCCACTGGAAGCAGATAATAGGATATGCAGACGAGGAGCTTTCCAACGATTTCAAGTCATTCGAGAGCGGGCTTCACCCCGAGGACAAGCCGCGCGTGATGGAATACGTCGGCCGCTATCTGAAGGGCGGGATCGAGAATTACAACGTTGAATTCCGGTTCCGCCACAAGGATGGCTCATATCGCTGGATACTGGCGAGGGGCGCCGCGCTTCGTGATGCGGACGGCAAGCCATACCGGATAGCAGGTTCCCATACCGATATCACCGACAGCAAGGAGGCCGAGCAGCGGATGCTTGAGACCAACCGCCAGCTCGCCGAGGCCACTCGCAGTGCGGAGGAAATGGCGGCGCGCGCCGAGACGGCGAACCGGGCCAAGAGCGAGTTTCTCGCCAATATGAGCCATGAAATCAGGACGCCCATGAATGCCATCCTTGGCTTCACGGAAATACTGAATTCCCAGATCAAAAATCCGTCGCACAAGGAATTCCTGTCCTCGATCAGCGTCAGCGGCAGGATATTGCTCGGCCTGATCAATGATATCCTGGACCTGTCCAAGGTCGAGGCGGGCAAGCTGAAGCTGGAATTGACAGCCGTCGATCCGGCAAAAGTGTTCGACGAGATGCGACAGATATTTACGCGCGAGCTGGAGAAGAAGGGGCTCTCGTTTCGGATCGAGCTTGAGCATGGCCTGCCCGGTTCGCTTATGCTGGACGAGGCGCGGCTGCGGCAGATCGTGCTCAATCTCATGGGAAACGCCATCAAGTTCACAAACTCCGGCGGAATAACGCTGTCTGCCGGAAGACGCATCTCTGCGAGAGTTGCGGGGACAATTGAATTCTTTTTCAGTGTGGCCGACACTGGCATCGGGATACCCCTCGCTCAGCAGGAAATAATATTCGAGGCTTTCCAGCAGCAGGAGGGGCAGACCCAATCTCAGTATGGCGGCACCGGGCTTGGCCTCGCGATATGCAGGCGGCTTGTGCAGGCCATGAACGGCCGCATAACTGTGACCAGCGAGCCGGGCAGGGGCAGCGTCTTCGAGGTTGTTCTCGATGATGTGCGGATTGCCGATGCTGAACCGGTCGAAAAGCGGCGTGAAGCTCACAACGTCCCTCCTGCTTTCGCGCCGGCGAGGATACTCGTGGCCGACGATATCAATGTCAACAGGCTGCTTCTGATCAACTACCTGAAGGATCCCGCTTTCACCGTCGATGAAGCGGGGACCGGGCGGGAGACTCTTGCCGCCATGCGCCTCAATAAGCCGGAACTCTTGCTGCTCGATATGAAGATGCCGGATATGGATGGGAATGATGTGCTGAGGGAAATGAGGGCTGATCCCGGGCTTTCGGGTATTCACGTGATCGTGGTCACGGCATCGGCCATGCCGGAAGAGGAGCAGAGGGCAAGGGATCTTGGGTGTGACGGATACCTGGTTAAGCCGGTTCGCAGGGCCGATCTGCTGCGCACGATGGCGCGCCTGATGAAGCCGGCCGGCGACGAGAAGTCAGCCGAAAAATCGACCGATTCGCGCGTTTCGGGCTCCGCTGTCGCTGAGGATGATGTCGCCGGGTGGCCGGAGCTCGTCCGGATTCTGCGGAAGGAATCCATGGACGAGTGGAAAAAAGTTTCAGGTGTGATGCACATGGGCAGGGTCCGGGCCTTCGCTGCGAAGATTGGCAAGCTTGGATCGGAATATCGGACTCAGCGCCTCACGGAATGGGCCGGGACGCTGGAGCGGGATGCGGGAGCTTTCAATGTCGAGGGGCTGGCGGCATCCCTGAAGGCATTTCCCGCGATTGTGGATGATCTGGCCGCATCGGCCGCGGGCAGTGGCGCGGAGTGAAAACATGAAGAGTGATGAAGATAAGCTAAAACAGCTGATTCTGATCGTGGACGATAATCACTTGAATCTCAACGTGCTTGGCAATATCCTGCAGCCCCATTTTGAGAATATAGCGGTGGCCACGGGAGGACTGCAGGCTCTGGAATTTGCCGCGGCTGAACCTCCCGACCTGGTGCTGCTCGATATCATGATGCCGGATCTGGATGGCATCGAGACCTGTCGGAGGTTGAAGGCTGATCCGCGGACGGCCGCCATTCCTGTGATTTTTCTCACTGCGAAGACCGAACCGGATGACATAGTCAAGGGATTCGAGGTAGGCGCCGTTGATTACGTGGTAAAGCCGTTTAACTCGCCCGAGCTGCTCGCCCGCGTTCACACCCATCTTGATCTCCGTCAGTCCAGGAAGGCGCTGGAAAGGGTAAGCGCTACGCGCAGGGCAATGCTTCATGTCCTGTCCCACGATCTTGCCAATCCGCTCAACGCCATTCATGGGTTTCTGGAGATGTCCGATACTCCCGAAACCTTGATGGAATCGAGGCAATATCTCCTGCGCGCAGCTGAGAGCGCGCTGGCGCTTATCAAGATGGTTAGAACAATGTATGCTGCCGAGGAGCGCGAATTGAGCCTTGAGCCCGTGAACATCATTGGCGTTATCGAGGAATCTGTGTCCATTTTGAAACTGCCTTTGGAGAAGAAGAGCATTCACATTGAACAGCCGGGCGGCCCGGCGGTCATGGTCCTCTCCGAAAAGGTGTCCCTCGTCAATTCTGTCATCAACAACCTTCTGACAAATGCAATAAAATTCTCGCAGCCGGGCGGGCGGCTCCGGGTGTCCGTCTCCGCCGGTGACGGCCGGATCCGACTGGTTATCAGCGACCGCGGCATCGGAATGCCTCCTGAACTGCTTCGAGATCTGTTCGACATCAAGAAGATGACCAGCAGAATTGGAACGGAGGGGGAGGCGGGGACAGGGTTCGGCATGCCCCTGGTCAAGCGTTTCATGCAGGCTTATGGCGGGGATATAACGGTCGCCTCGCGCGACCGGGCGGCGTCGCCCGATGAGCATGGCACGGATGTCACCTTGATTTTCTGTCCAGCGGAATGACAGATAACCCTTGATTTTGAACGGTCGGCAACACTTGCCCGCAGTGCTTGCGCACAGGCGCTGCAGGCGGGTGTTGCCGTCCGTGGTGGACTCGTACGGCTGTGGCGGGTTTTGTCGTCCGCCGGTATATTAAGATGCACTGAAAAATCTGATGTACGCCAAACTGAATTATCGAGTAGTTCCCATTAAGGTTTCAAATCACCGGCGATTGTGAGCCCCTGTGATTGCATTCGTTTTGCTTGGCAATGCCGGGTTCTTTTGTTACTATTACGGTAAATTAAATGCACGGGAGGGAAAGATGAGTAATGAGCGATCGCGTGTGCTGGTGGCGGATGACGAGATGGTGATGCGGATGTTTATCGTGTCCGTTCTCAAAAAGATGAACTGCGAGGTTGTCGGGCAGGCGGCGGACGGAAACGAGGCCGTGGCCATGTACAGGGAGAAGAAGCCTGATCTGCTCCTGATGGATATCAACATGCCCGTGAAGACGGGCGAAGAGGCTCTGAAGGAAATCATGGCGGAGTTCCCTGATGCGCGGGTGATCATGCTGACCTCCGTGGTCGAGTCGGATACGGTCAGAAATTGCATCGAGCTGGGGGCCGGCGGGTACATTCGCAAGGATACGCCGGTGGACGAAATCAAGACGATCATCAATGAGGCTCTGCATTAAAAGGGGAGAATTGCCCTATGAACGATAAATGCGATCTGGCGAGGATGCTGAGGGAAATCAGCGAGGAGAAGGCTGTCAAGTCCGAGGTCAGCAGAGCGCTTTCCCAGGATGAGATCCAGCGCCTCGTGGCCGAGAGGAAGAAGAACGCGGAAAATACCACGGCGGGAAATATGGCGCAAGCTGACAGTCCACCTGCCCGCTAATGCAAAGCATCGCCCGGCGGCTTTCCATGCTGCCGCAAGGAAAGGCTGATATGCCCAAATTCACTATCATCCCCTAGAAAACAGAAATTATCTCGCGCAGAGGTGTGAATTATTTGTGAATAAGATGATAATATTGAGCCATGTTGATCTCTGCGCCTCCGCGCCTCTCCTCCACAGGCGGACAAGTGCGCGAGAACGTATTTCGTCGGTTCATTCATCTCATAGGTCCATATTGTCCAATGTTTTACAGTATAAACGCACTGCCTTGTGAGATGTCAGCGTCCCAAAGTCATCATTCTGCGAGCAGCGAAGCAATGAGGCGCGACGCGGGGCTTACGCTGCTGGAGGTGGTGATGGCTGTCGCCATTGCCGCTGTGGCGGCAATCCTTATCTACCCTGTCTTCGTCCTGGGTAATTCGATGATCACTGCAAACCAGCAGAAGCTGGAGGCGGAGGGACTCGCCATGGATTGGGCTCTCGAGGTTTTCAACACGTTCGATTTCACCCGGGTGCAGCTCGCCACCAACCTTCCTCCAGTGGGTCCGCCTCCCGGCAGCCTTCTGCCGGATAACACGGAGATCAGGACTCTCATCGTTCCCAACACCGGCACGGCCGCGCCCTTCAGGTGGGATGTGGAGGTGCGGGTCAAGCGCGACAGGTTTGCGCCGGGCCGCAGGCCGGTGACGCTGACGAACGATACTGTCTACCGTATAACCCGTTACAACGTGGAGCGTAACTGATGCTCGGCAGGAAAGGACAATCAGCTTTCACGCTCGTGGAGCTGATGGTAGCTTCGTCGTTGAGCGTGATCGTGGTGGCCATGGTTCTCACGATCCTTGTGAAGAATGCGGGGACTTGGCGGGACGGCCTTGCGCGGGTACGGATAAGCGAACAGAGCCGAATCGCGCGGGAACGAATCCTGCACGGCATCAACGGGCGGTTCGGCCTGAGGAATGCCGGCCGCTCGGAGCTGGTTGTCGGCTCCGATGAGATTCTCTTTTATGATGCAGGTTCGAGCAGCGCGATAATACTCGTCCTGAAGCCTGGCCTGCCGCCGGCATGGCTGGACGAGTCCGGCAGCAACCTGGTCGTCAGGGGCGGGGTGTTCGTGGAGGACGTGGTCATCGAGACAGACGAGAACATTCTAAATATTGACCTGCAGCTCGCATTGATGAGCGACGGAAAGAAATACTCGCAGCCGCAGCGAATGAGGGTCTACCTAATCAATGAATAAAAAGAGAGTCAATCGGGGATTTCGATCTGATGACGGGTTCGTGCTTCACGTGGCCTTCATGCTGCTGCTTCTGGTGGCTGCTGCCGGTGGATTGTACCTTTTTTCCGCGAGGCAGCATGGAAAATCCATCAGGCGTTCGCATGCTTCGGACCAGTGCCTGCTTGACGCGCAGTCGGCGCTTGAGCGTGTGAAATATGAGCTGATTCAAACCTTTTCGAACAACCCGGTGGGAGCCGGGAGCTCTCTCGACTGGTTCGCAACATGGGATATCAGTTCGATCGGAAGCAATCCCTCTTATAAAATTCCGAATCTGGAGCCGATCAACGGCAGCGTTGTTCTGGTGACTGTTTCCTCCGTGAAGATAAATGCCGCCGCCGGCTATGCGGAGATCGAGTTGATCGGGGCTGCCGCACGATCCGAACCTTTTGCAGTCGGTCGCATGATCAAGGAGACTTTGCGGGTCCATGTCGGTGGGGGATCGTCCCGACTTGATTTCGACTATGCATATTTATTGAACAATCCGGCGAGGCTCCGCGACAACATATTCATCAATGGAGACGTTCGGGTGAATGCTGATCTGAGGCTAGATAATAGAGCTGTCGTGAACGGCCTCCGCATATCGGCGGGCACAATCACCGCTAATTCGTCAAGTCTATCGGAAAAGAAGTATTTAACTTCCAAGGATGTGGGTTCTTCTGCCAGGCCGGTAAGTCCGATGGGTGATGGTGAAGACAAGATTTACTGGCCGATGGGTTATGAAGAGAATAGAACGAAGCAGAGATTTCAGGAGGTTTGGCCAATATCGTTCATCGGGCCGATTGACCAGTTGGCCGGATCCGCTTCCGGGCGTATTGTCCGGAACGGGGTGAATGTCGTCTCCGGCGTTTATGACGGGCCGGGGCCGGACGGGATTCCGGGCACGGCGGATGATGGATGCCTGGTGCTCGACGGTACGGGCGCCCCGCTGCAAATCGAGGGCACGGTGGTGATAAATGGAGATGTCATCATACGGGGCAGCATCAAGGGGCAGGGCATCATCTATGCCGGTCGCAACGTGCATGTCGTGGGCAATCTCTCCTACGTCGATCCGCCATTGTGGCCGAAGCCCGATTCGGATCCGCAGCGGACTGCGGCTCAGAATGCGACCAGGGATTTGCTGGTGCTTGCCGCAAAGGGCAATGTTGTGGTCGGGAATTACACCACGTCCGATTGGTCCAACCGCGTGTGGAGCATAATGACGGACAGCGCCAACATCAACCCTTACACCGTGAGCGACTCTGATGCCGCCATAGGATATGACAGCGACAACAACCCGGCCAACGGCTACCTCTTCGACGGGCGCTATTTTGTCAACGAGGCCAGTAATGGGCGGCGGCTGAGCGGGGCGGGGACGAACACGATGGCGCGGAAGTACTACGAATCATCCCTCGCCAACAGCACTTTTAACAGCATCTCCGGGCCGGACGTGCCGGCGGTGAACGCGGTGCTCTTCAGCAACCACGGCATCATAGGGGACTTCGGATCATCGGCGAAAAACGGCAATACCCTTCTCAATGGGGCAATGGTGTGCACGGACGACTTGTTGAACTTCTACGGCAAGTTCTGGCTGAACTGGGACATCCGGCTTGGCTCGAGCA
Source organism: uncultured Verrucomicrobiota bacterium (assembly GCA_964458525.1). Taxonomy (GTDB): domain Bacteria; phylum Verrucomicrobiota; class Kiritimatiellia; order JAAZAB01; family JAAZAB01; genus CAYWJE01. Next base: position 171 of record CAYWJE010000060.1, on the reverse strand, counting down.
GTCATGACAGGATCAATTCATTTTTTGGAAACGTCTCAACCGGAACGGTGGCCACGGCCACAACAACAGGGTGGAGGGAGGTACACTGACGTGACTAATTATTTGACATTATTTATTACTCAGGTCATGCGCAAGAAATGCGGCGGGACAGTCCCGACTCTCTTTGAGGTC
>CAYWJE010000059.1:0-15911 GCA_964458525.1 uncultured Verrucomicrobiota bacterium | reverse complement strand
ATTTTTGTGACTTTTCGTGGCAAAAAATTCTTTTCCGAAAGGGAACCGAGCGAAGCGAAGGTTATCCTTGAATCCGTGAGGTGTTACTCGATGGCAACCGATGGCAACAAATCCTCGTCATCTTTTTGGTAAGACGAGAGAACGTCAGATGATGTAGTGGATGGTTGTACTGTTTTAATAAAATCTCGTTACGGATTCCGGGTGTATTAATGATGTTTGTACGATTATCTGTGGTGGCGCTCATCATTTCGAATCTTGTCTGCCCGGCAAGTCTTAGGGCAGAGGCCGAATCAGTGATGACAAGTATTGATTTTGCGTTGATTCCATGTGGAACAATTGAACAAGGCGATCTCTACAGGAGACTGCAACACTGGAAGTCGCGCAGAGTGGACGGCAGCGCGGACCCTGCTGCTTTTGAGGCTTTGGTCTATTTCACTGGAATTCTTGATGGTACAGGCGCGCATGAAGATAATCCAGTCCTCATATTGCCACAGCTGCGTTTCGGCCATTTTGTCTGTCAGCAGACACTTCTGGACGCGTTTTATATTTTTCCTACCACTGAACTTGAAAAAATCGTCGCAGCTGCTTTGTCTTCCTCCGAGCAGATTCGCAGGAAAACAGGATTGCTTGCTGCGGCAGCAGTTTCGGATGTTGATGGCATACGTCGACGCTTGATCGAGATTGCAAACAGTGATTGCGATTCCAGCGAATGCGGGGACGCAGTATTGGCTATGATTGCGCTTGGCGAAGGACGGACGCAGGAGACGTTGGCGGCATGTCGGGACGTTGTTTCTTCTTCTCATCCGGTGATTGATGCTTCCAGCGTTGCGGTGCGCAGACTTGCCGCGACTCTGGGCCAATCACCAGTACCTGAAATTGATCTCGATATGGGTTTTGGATCGGGACCACTACTGCCCAGCCCGAAGCAGGCTGGTTCAAAGGACATGGTGTTGCTTTGGAGTGCAGAGGAGTTTTCCGGGGAAACGGCAAAGGCGTTCTCGGGCATGCTCAAGAAAGGCGGCACTGTCCTGATAATGAACCCGTCCGCTCGCCCCTGGCCTGTCGAACTGCAGAATTGGGCGAAAGAAGTTGCCGTCACCTTGCCGTCAGATCCAGAACGATCCAAGGGCCCAGGGCTTATTTATTATCCGGATTATCGAGCGTTCTGCGATTTTCCATATCACATTGCCGAGGAACAGGGCACAGCCGCCGATTATGTGTGGCAATCATGGGATAAGACCCAGGACGCACCTGTGCGATCAATTATCGGAACTGGCGCCATGGTGGTGGTTCATGACCGCGTGATCGGGAACGGACGAATTGTGTTCACAACCGTTAATCTGAATACAAAAGGGGTGTATCGGCAGAATGTTCTGCGATGGTTGTACGGTGAAGCTCTGCTTGTTCGTCCTGATATCAATTCCGTTCCATTATATGAGATGGACACTGAGATAACAACTCCGCATCACAATTGGGCATCCGACTGGGCGCCTGGCATACCGCGTGTTATGTGGGTTTCCACCGGGAAGCGCGGTTTGATCGAAACGCGCCAGCGTGTCGCCATGGATTCAAGTTATACTCCGTTCGATCTGTTTAAAGCTTCTGCCACCGCGTGGACAGGTGAAGGATTGTACAAAACGGCCCGTACTGATCAGGGCCTGCCAGGCCAGGACTCCATAGTCCTGATGGGGCAACGCGCTGTTGCGCTGATTGAGGCCGGGCTTGCCAATATGAATGTCCTGGTGATGGATGCAGACTCGGTTAACATGCTGCGGGGAAGCATGACGCATAGCCATATCGCAGAGATTGATTTCAACGCAATGCCGGCGCGCCTGCGCCGCCAAATCTTACGCCGTATCGACGAAGGCATGGGCCTTGTCATTCTTGGAAACACATCCATGGCTGACCAGGATGCTGTTTCCGGCGCAGCGCTTCACGAGTTCATAGGACCAATGCATCCGTTTGATTCCGACGAGCGAATTGAATCCAGCATAACGGCAAGGACAGTCGGACGGGGGCGTTTGGTGTGGTGTGATGAGAAACTCGGCATCAGACATTTGAATATACTGCACCGATATATCCGTGAACTGCCGGTTGCTTTGCAAGCGCCTGGCGTGCTTAGAAACCTGAGTCTGATTGATACTGAAGAATATACTTATGCCATGCTTGGAAAAATAATATTATGGGCTTCGGGAAAAGATGCCGTGCCGGTGATTACCGAGCTGGCTATGCGGAACGATGACAAGGGGACTGTCTCTTTGCATCTGGCGCTTACGACGCCATTTGACGGGTTTATCGAAGGTGTGCTGCGCAATCGTTATAATGAAGAAACTCATTTCGGACCACTTATTGTCGAAGGATCTCAAGCTGTCCTGCCGTTGCCGTATTCTCTGAGCGAAAACCAATATGTGATTGAGGCTGTTCTCAAAAACACTCAAGGAGAAACGGTTAATTTCGCGGCTGCTCAGGCTGAAGTAGCATTGCCTGTGCTGATTACGGAGGTGGATACCGGCACGGCATTTCATCGCGAGGGCGAGACCATCAAGCTCAGCGCAAAGTTGTCCGTTCCGTTTACCGGCGCTGCCGCGGTCAAGGTCCGGGACAATTACGGGCGACTCGTGTACGCCACGCAACAACGATCAGTATCCGAAGCTACCGTCCTGGAATTCGATATCCCCGTCCAATATCCCCTGACGCGGCGATGGGAAGCGGAGATTCTCTTGCTGCGCGGCAATTCCGTCGTGGTCCGTATGCTTAGACCGCTTGGAATCGCGCTGCCGCCGCCGCCCCTGGACTTTCACACCGAGACATCGCTGCCGCCAAGCCCGCTTGAGGGTGTGTTCCGCGACAAGCTGGCCGCCAATCTCATTTATGGCAATTCGCATACGGCAGACATAGGGATGCGATACAACTTCGATTTTACCGGAAGCAGTTGGGGTTTAAGTCTCGGAGACCCTGGAGATTGGGTTGAAAGTACGCAACCGAACGTTCTCGCGTTCTCGCCTTCCGATCCTGCCTTGCGTTACAATGTAATCAAGACTGTTCGCAAACATGCTCCGTTAATGGCCGATCTGGGCATCAACAGCTATATGATTGCGGATGAGTTGTTTTCTTCGGGCAGGTTTGGTCCCATAAGCCTATGCCCTTATTCAAGGGAACGTTTCAACTTGTGGTTGAGAACCGAATACGAGCAACTTGATGATTTGAATCGGGAATGGGGCGCAGACTACGGATTCTGGAATGATGTTCAACCCATGACAGGTGATGATTCGCAACATCCGGGTTCGCATGTTGATTACCGGCGGTTTCAAATCTGGGAGTTCGCGGAATCAGCCAGGATTTTCGAAATCGCGGGCGGCGATTACATGCCGGATTTCGTGGCCGGCTATTCGGCAAGTGGATCCTGGAACACCTTGCTGGAATTCTCGGGATGGGTTGCATACTACGGGGTCGATGAGCACGTTCCGGCGGTGATGCGGCGCAAAAAAAACCGCGTAATCGGCGCATGGTACCACCCGGGCTACATGTTCTGTGAGAATCATGAAGCCACATGCCGTCGTTGGCCATGGTGGCACCTGTTCCGCGGCACAACGCGTATGAACCTCTGGTTCACCGCAGGTTCGCCGGCCGTTCATGATGATCTGCGTATATATAAGTCGTATCTCTGGCTGGGTGAAGAAATGCGGGAGCTGCGCGGAAATGGATTGGGCAAACTGCTGCTTCATGCCCGGCGCGACGAGGGACGCGCCGCGGTTTATACCTCGGAGCGCAACGGGGTGGTGCACAGAACACTGAAAACTCTGAACGGTCCCGATTGGGCCTGCGTCCGCAGTCTCGCGCCATATTTTGTTTCCCGACTAATCGAGTGTCGGGATATAAGCGAATATCAGGTCGAACGCGGCGAAATCACAGAGCGTGAACTCAAACTGTTGATGCTGCCCTCTGTTCCGTCTTTAAGCGCGCGGGAGCGCGGGGAATTGCGCGAGTTCGTGTGCAGCGGCGGCGTATTGGTCGCTGATTTTGCGCCGGGGACGCGCAACGAACACGGCACTTGGATGGGCGATGCTTTCGCCCGCGAGCTTTTCGGTGTTGAGGTCGTGGAAGGAACCAGGCGGATTGAGGCATCTCCGATTCGCTTTGATGTATCGTCGGAGTCAGCATCTTTCGCTGCCTTGCGTTCCCTGCCCGAATGGACGGTTGATTGCGTAGGATCCAATACTGTTCTGGTTGACGGCAAGGCAGCAGCGCAGACGGCGGACGGGGCGCCGGTACTCATCGTGAAAAAAGTCGGGGACGGCATGAGCGTATTGCTGAACTTTCCGTTTCCCGGTGGACAAGAGACCGGCAAGGTTGCCGGCGCGCTTGTCAAGGATCTGGCCGTCCTGTCCGGCGTGGCGCCCATGGCGGAATTGGACGCTGGTGACAACAAACTGCCACGTGTGGATTTCGGATTGTTCAGAGATGGAGATGTCTTTTATGCGGGGCTTGTCGCCGAAGGCGGGGGCGGTATGATTGAAAAAGAAACCGTTGTTGACACACGAGTAACTTTCCCCGTTGTCAGCCATCTTTACGATACGCGCGATGGGATTTACCTGGGAGAGACGACCAGCGTGGATTGGCATCTTACACCCGGAATTGCCAAGCTGTACGCCGGTCTGCCGACAAGGATGCGAGAATTGCGAACAGTATCCGCGCACGAGGCGTATCATCCCGGCGATCTATTGGAAATCCGCGTGTTCGGCGTCGCCGATACGAACATTACGTGGCGACAGATATTTCGTGTACGCGCAATGCGTCCTGACGGTTCGGATGAACCGGCATACTCTCAAACGATTATCGCCGAAAACGGATCGACGGTTCTTCGTCTCCCGATAGCCCTGGATGCGGCAGTCGGTAAATGGACTTTCGAATTCCGCGATGCCGCCACCGGCATGGAGGGAATATGTTCGGTTACAATAGGCAAATGACGGGCAAACGCCCTTTCATAGTGACGCTTTTCTTGAAATGGCTCAGCACGATTGCCATCTGCTCGCTGGCTCTGTCGGCGACGGCTGACGGATGGACTCTGTCGGATTCGGAGTTTTCCCCAGGCGAGCTGCCGACAGAAGATTTGCTGGGTGAAACTGTTTCCGTCGAGGCATTGGATGCAAATATTGAATCGGCGCTGACCGCGGCACGCAAAACCGGCGATGCATCCGCGCTCCTGAAGCAACTGGACGTCATCATCCGGAAGATTGATTTATTGCCGTCACTGGACATTTTCGAGAAGTTCACCGATGCATTGTTGACCTGCGGACGAGCCGGGGATATGGCGTCCAGAACGCCACTCCTCTTGAAGTATGCGGGAATCGAGATGAATCCATCAGCGACCGCCAAGTTTAACCTGGGCATCAAAATGGCGTTGTGCTTTGGAGGCGCAGGTTTCAATGATCTTCGTTATTTGACGCGCATTCGCGGTGTTGATCTCGACTGGCTGCTTCCGGCGCTTGGAAAGACCGGGCGCGAAAATGCGCTGCCATTGATAAAGTCCTACGATACAAACAATTCGCTTGGACGAGCCGTGGCACTTGGATCCGCATATGCAGGCGACACAAACGCCCTGCAAATTGTGCTTGATATTCAAGATCGCGACATCCTTAATCTGAAGGGCAGCAACAAGTCGACGCTCTACCACCTGCTGATCGGGCAACAGCGTCAAGCGGAGGGAACAAGAATTGAGGCCGCGAGATGCAGGCGTCGTATTCATCAAGTCGAAGAGTTGTTCGATTCGCTTGGGGACTTAGCCAGAGCTTTCATGATCAAAAGTGCGATCATCCACGCCTCGCCGGCGGCAATGCAATATTTGTTCGAAACAATGGAAAGCATTCCGGCGGACCAACTGTCGGGGTTTATCGAGTTGATAGAGCATCCTGAACCCTTCACGAAGGAATTTGTTGTTCAACATCTCTGGGATTCAGGCGATGTTGACTTGCGTAATGATCTCCTGGAACGTCTGCGCGGTATGTCAACGGCCCCTGGAGGATACGACAGACTGATGGCAATCACGCTGTTGTGCCGGATGTCACCAAACGAAGGATTTGATCTGCTGAAAGACGCCGTCGCGCGTGAATCAAACGCGGCTGTTCGCATAGCGTTGGAAAATTTACAAACAGCAAACTAAACAAAGAGGTGTTTCATCATGGAAAAGCGGATTGCACATAACCAGATTGCCGAGATGAAGATTTCCCTTTCCTCAGCGCCGACGGAGCAGGAGCGCTATGCGGCGAGTCAGTTGAGATATTATCTGGAACGTATAACGGGCGCCGCATTTGAGATCGTCGAAGGCCCTTGTGAGGGCGCGCGGATAGCGCTTGGCGGAGCAGCGGCCGAACTTGCCGTTACGGACGCTTCGCTTGGAGATGACGGTTTCATCGTGAAAACTGTTGAAGACAGCATCGCGGTGCCCGGCGGAAAACGCGGTGTCATATACGGCGTATATGAGTTGCTTGAGCATCTAGGTTGTCGTTTTTTCACTGCTTTATGTGAACGAATTCCAACTTCCACAAGCCTGCCCTTGCCGGAAATCAACACCCGTCAAACGCCGAAACTGGAATATCGTGATCATAACTTTTCTGAATTTTCAAGATATACCCGCTTTGCCGTTAAATCGCGAATAAACGGGCATTTTTCTCCAATCCGCGAAAAGCACGGCGGCAACATGAAGTACTCACTGTTCGTCCACACGTTTAACGCACTTGTGCCGCAGTCCGTTTATGGCGACAATCATCCGGAATACTTCTCGATGGTTAAGGGAAAAAGGCTTGTTGCGCCCAATCGTTCACAACTCTGTCTGACTAATCCCGAAGTCCTGGACATTGCCACAGAAAGCGTTAGAAAGGCGCTTCACGCAAACCCGAATGCGCGGATTGTCTCTATTTCGCAAAATGACAGGTGGGACAACTGTGAATGCGCCGCATGCCGCGCAATTGATAAAGAGGAGCATAGTCCCGCCGGTACAATGCTCCGCTTTGTCAACGCGATTGCCGAACGGCTTGAGCCGGAATTCCCCGAAGTGATATTCGATACGCTCGCGTATACGTATACGCGCCCCGTACCGCATATCACGCGACCGCGTCACAATGTGTGCGTCAGGCTGTGTTCCATCGAGTGCTGTTTCGCACATCCTTTTGAGACGTGTGATGACGAGCGAGGCGTGGCGCGCCCGGACGGAACCCGATCGTCTTTTGTCAATGATCTTCGCGACTGGGGAAAAATATGTGATCGCGTATACATATGGGACTATACCACATCGTTCTCTCATTATTCAGCTCCCTTCCCTAACTGGCGTGTTCTGCAACCCAATATGCGAGCGTTTATAAAAAACAATGTGAGGGGCGTTTTTGAACAGGCAAACGGCTCAAGCGGCGGCGGAACGGATCTGAACGAACTGCGCGCATACGTGATATCGAAACTGCTCTGGAATGCGGATGCCGATGTTGACCGTCATATCCGGGAATTCACGGATTATTATTACGGAGCGGCAGCGCCTTTGATCCGCGACTATATAGCGCTGCTCTGCGACACAGCCGATCGGGAAAATATCCACGTCGGGTTTAACGGGTTGACCGATAGTCCACTTTATCGGGAAGAGATTCTCAATCAACTTGACGCATTAATGCGTGATGCCGAGGCGGCTGTGCGCGGAGATGCGTTGCGGCTCTGGCGCGTCGGCAAGGCCGGACTCTCGGTTCGCTATGTTAAAATGAAGAACAGGGCTATGTTGAAGCACGAGCATGATGCGGAGGAAATCAACCAGTTCTTTTCCGACTGGCAGGCGTATGGTGTAACCCGCCTGGAAGAGTGGGTTTCTCCGGAGACAACTCACAAGGCGTTGCTGCGCGATAAATGGCAAGGCAGTGAATTCTACGAGCATTGGTCCGCGGAAGGAAAAACGGAGGAGTTGTAGTATGTGTTCTTGATTGACTTTTGACGACAATATCCGTATACTTTCAGAAATAGGAATTAATACAGGAGGATATAGATGATGAGAACGGCCATTGCAGGACTGACTGTCGGATTGATGATTGCTTCATCGGCGTATGGCGCCCTACCCCTTGCCCGGGACGGCAAGGCGCTCGCCGTAATCGTGCATAACGGACACACCAACCAGGCAGCGTCACTTCATGAGTATTTACAAAAGATCACGGGCGCCGATTTCGATCGCGTCGCCACTTCCGCGGAAGCCGGAGAGCGCCCGGCCATCATCCTGGAAACAGTGAAGAAGATTCCTGGATCGAGCAACCGTCCGGAGATTGCCATGCAGGCGTACCGCATTGCCTCCGATGACAAGAGCGCGCGGCTTTCCGGCGGATCGGAAATCGGGCTGACCTACGCGGTGTGGGGGTTCCTCGAGGATCATCTCGGGTGCCGATTCTACATATCAAAGGGTTTCGAGGTCGTGCCGTCTAAGCCGACGCTGGCCATAGACAAGATAGACGATTTTCAGCAGCCCGCGTTTGCCCAACGCGGATTTGTCTGGAGTACGGGACTTTATCCGTGGGTGCTCAAGAATCGCGGCGCCGGGTATCCTGCCGACAAGACCAGCGGCGATTTGCGCGCCACTCATAACCTTCACAATCTTCTGCCTCCTTCCAAACTGTTTGCCGAGCACCCTGAATTTTACCCGCTGAACAATGACGGCAAACGCTGGCAGGGTGCCATGGGCATATGCGGAACCAATCCCGACCTCCCTGCCTATCTGGCCGCCGCGCTCCAGGCTGAAACTGAAAAACTAATCAAGGCTCAGGGGGATAGCTACGATCCGATGATGCCGATATCAGCCGCGCAGGGCGACGGGTTTTCCGGATGCCAGTGCGACGCCTGCCGCAAGCTTGTGCTCGAGGAGGAATCCGAGGCGGCGCCGTACATTCTGGCGCTCAACAGGGCGCTCGATATTCTCGGCAAGACGCATCCTAAGCAACAGGTCATCACCTTTGCCTATTTTGGAACACTGGCCACGCCCAAAACCATCAAGCCCCATAAGAATCTCTGGATCAACGTTGTCTCCAGCGATTATTCCGGGCAAGCCGCAGGCGACACTGTTGGTCCGATCCATGACAATCCCGCCAATCGCGATTACGCCAAAGCGCTGCTGGAATGGCCGAAAGTCGCTCCCGGCCGCGTTGTTGTGTGGCATTGGTGGGGACTCGATTCGTACCTCGAAGCAACGGAATGGCCGTGCATTTTCTATCTCGCGGACATGGTGAAATTCTGTCATAAAGCCGGACTCTACGGCATGAGCCCCCAGGGTTGCGGTAGCAACTGGCGAGGACTGTACAACTGGGTGTTTCTGAAGCTGGCATGGAATCCAGATGCCGACGCCGATGCCCTGATCCGCCAGTTTCTGGAGGATAACTACGGCAAAGGCGCCGCTCCATATGTGTGGGAATACCTGAAACTGGCACAGGCGGGATACGCGGACAGCATTCACGTTCCGAACACATGCCGCTGGACCGGTTTTACAACGACAATGCGGCTGATGATGTACCGGACGTCGCTGCTTAAACAGATGACGGAAGTGATGGATAAGGCCGAGGCGGCGGCCGCGAAGGAGAAGAACCCCGTTTTGCTCGCCAACACGATCGTGGCCAAAAGCACCTCGGTTGATCCCTTGAACATTGATGCCGCCAAGGCCGCAGGAGAGTGGGGTCCGGTTAAAAACAAGCAGGACGGAAAGCGCTGGTTTGCGCCGGGCGCCGATCCGGAGGTTCCGCCGGCTGTAATGCGGGTGAGACGGAGCATTCTTGAGGGCGGCGGCGGCTACGGACACCTCCAAACCTTCGCGGCTTACGGGGACCAAAGCGGCGGACCTCTGGTAACCCTTGAATCCGACAAGTTGTCGGCTGACGTTTGTCCCGACCTGAAGGGACAGGTAACCAGCGCGGTGGACAAAAAGAGCGGCAAGGAACTGCTGGCCGTGGCTGCCACTGAAACCGGTTATCGGGATATGTTCAATATTCGCTGGCAGGTGTGGCTGCCCGATGGCGAGTGGTTTCGCAAGCCGGCATCGGCTTGGATGGACATGTGGAATAAGTTCGCAAATCCCTCCAAGACCAGACTTGATGCCGAACTGATGCTGTCGCCCGGCCTTTATGGCTTCAATCCAAACAACCGACTTCGCAGGTCCGTTGTTGTGGACGGCGATGCGATGCGGATCGAGCGGACCTATGTCCAGTCGCAGGGCGGCAATATGCCCAATCCCACCCGTTTCACGACACGCTGGCTACTGGCACTGCCCGATCCATCAAAAGCCAATATCGCGGTTGTTGGCGGCGGCATCAAAACAATGCTGGACCTCCATTACGCGGTTCCCGGCGGCATTCAGGGCGCAAAGACAGGGGAACGCCTTAGCGTGGGCGAAAAAGCCGACCCGTTTATTGTGGATAACATCACTTATGCCGAAGCCGTCTCCGACTCACAAGTGACAACACTGGCCGTGGATAAGGGCGCGGAAGACACGATCACGCTGAGGCTGGATCGCGGCGACGGCGTGGCCGCCGTTCTGACCACTGCGGCCGCCGGCTGGGAGAAGATCGAGCTGCAGCCGATGATTGAGAAGAAGCAGTTGCGCGTGACGCTGATCGGCGTTCCCGTGGCCATGGGTCCTGATCCGGTGACCAACGCTTTGCCGGTTCAGACGCTCACAGCGAAGGCGGTGCCTGTTTCCACCCTGGAGCCGATTACCGCGGAGGAGAAGCTGACAAAGGCCAAAATCAAGGAACTCGGCAACGGGCGCGCGATAAATGAGCTGGATGGCGCCGAACTGATATGGATTCCCGCCGGCAAATTCCTGCGGGGCAGTCCGGACGGCAAAGGCGCGGCCAATGAGCGGCCGCGTAAAGAGATTGATCTGGACGGTTATTGGATATATAAACATCCGGTGACGATGGCGCAATACCTGAAATTTTGCGAGGCCATGGATAAGAAGTTCGCCCCGCATTGGGGACAGGGCATGCATGCACAACCCGTAGGCAATGCCGGCGCCTATGCCGCGCTCGTGAACTGGTTCGAGGCGGAAGCCTATGCCAAGTGGGTTGGCGCGGCCCTGCCGACCGAGGCGCAATGGGAGAAGGCGGCACGGGGAACGGACGGCCGGGAATATCCGTGGGGTGACGAATGGGATCCAGAGAAGGCGGTGGGACGGGAGCGCACGATTGACCGCTTTTCAGCCGGGCTGATGCCGGTCGGCAGTTCGCCCGCCGGGGCGAGCCCCTATGGCGTGGAGGATATGGCCGGCAACTGCTGGGAATGGGTTGCGGACTGGTACGAGCACGAGTACTATTCGATTGCGCCCGCAAAGAATCCGATGGGACCAGAAAAGGGCACACACAAGGTGCTTCGCGGCGGGTACGCGCTTTTCGATGAACGGCTCAGCCGTTCGGCGGCGCGCATGGTGCAGCCGCCCCATGTCCGTGACTGGACTCTGACAGGTTTCCGTTGCGTGGTGACAGGTACGGTCCCCGAACGTCCATGAAGGATGGGAACAACTCAGTCAGGAGTCAGGAGTCAGAATCCAGAATACCTACGCAGGATGCATGACGATGCAAACGACAACACGATACTTCACAATGGCTGTGATTGCGGCAACACTGATACCGGCGCTGCTGCAAACCGCTTCTGCCGCTAAGGCCACGGGCGGCACGATAACCAACTACACGTACGGCGGGATCAGCTATCGTGCCCACATCTTCACCAACACGGCGGCGGCAACCAGCATCGTGTTCTCGGTTGGCGGTGCGGTGGACGTGCTGGTGGTTGGTGGCGGGGGTGGGGCTGTAACTGTTTCGGGCGGTGTAAATGGAGGAGGTGGTGGTGGTGACGTGATTGTGTCAAATAGCGTTGTCGCAGTAGACGCATACCAGATCGTTGTAGGGGCGGGGGGAACGGTGAGCACTAACGGCGAATTGGCGCACACTGGCTCTGTTAGTTCCGCGTTAGGATTTATCGCAAGTGGTGGCGGCGGGCCCAGCAATACATGCGTTATCGGCAATGGAGGAGATCGCGGTGGGTCCGCTATGCTGGATGGATATTACGGGTCTAAGCATAAAGGGGGAAATCCTAACTGGTATCCCGCTGGCGGCGGTGGCGGTGGCGGCGCAGGATCAGATGGTGTTACGGCGGTAACGGGTGGAGGAAATGGCGGGTGGGGCACGACGAACAGTTATTCGGGTGTATCAATCGGGTATGGCGGTGGCGGCGGCGGAGCGGGCGCGGATGCGGTCGCGGGCAATTACGGTCTCGGAATGGATGGCGGAGCAAACGGCACTTCTACTTATAATGGAAAAGGCCAGAGCGCAGTGCCGAATCGAGGTGGTGGCGGCGGCGGTGGTAGAGGCGACAGTGGCGGCGCAGGCGGCAGCGGCATCGTGATCGTGAGATATCAATTACCAACGGGCACGATCGTCACGGTCCATTAGGCATGGTCCAGCCGCCTCAGATGCGTGACTGGACGTCCACCGGTTTTCGGTGCGTGGTGACCGGTTCGGCACCGGTGGAGTAAACAAACCGCTGACGCTTTAGTGGCTACGAACAGGAGACAGCATGACAGCTGAAACCGAACGAACGAAAAACAACGACTTGCCTGGCGACACGTTTCCGGAAGCCGCTTTTCTTTTTTCCAAAAACGTCGTTATTCACCACCGCGAGTTCGTGGCGGGCGAACCGTACAGGTATGCGGCCGGTCTTTCCGAGAAAAGCTGGTACGTGTGCAGCATCAACGGCTGGCTGACCCGGTAATTCAAGGCCAAGGCAGCGAATTATCGGCGTGGAAGCATAGCGACTATATAGAGCCCATTCGAAAAGGTCTTCGAATGGGCTCTTAGCGATGCCGCGGATGCAAGGTTCCTGATTAAAAAGCGGTGGAAAAAAGGAGGGGTTCGATGAGTCAGAATACGAACGGCTACGATGTTGGGGCCTACATCTGGCCCGGTTACACGGGGGACGAACCGCGTGCGCGTATATTCTGGCCGGAGGGGAACGGGGAGTGGGAGACCGTCCGCGCGGCGGCGGCGAAGTTTCCGGGCCACACCTGGCCCCGCCGACCTCTTTGGGGCTACTGCAACGAGGCCGACCCGTACGTGATGGAGATGCAAATCGCCGCCGCGGCCGATCACGGGGTCAACGTCTTCATTTATGACTGGTACTGGTACGATGGCCGCCCTTTCGTGGAGCAATGTCTGAACAACGGTTATCTCAAGGCCCGCAACAACGATAGGGTGAAGTTCTACCTGATGTGGGCCAATCACGATGTCGGCAACCTTTGGGACAAGCGCATCGCCCATATCGAGGGCGATCTCATCTGGCGGGCTATGGTTGACCGGCGTGAGTTCGAGACGATCGCCCACCGGCTGATCGAGAAGTATTTCACGCATCCATCCTACTACACGATCGACGGCAATCCGGTCTTCATGATCTACGACCTCAACCGGCTGGTAGACGGCTTGGGCGGTGTCTCGCAAACCGCTCTTGCCTTCGCTTGGTTCCGCGAGCAGGCGGTCGCGGCCGGTTTGCCGGGGCTGCATCTTCAGCTCACCAGCTGGGGCGCCGGCAACCTCATGCTCAGCGGAGTTGACGCCGGAATTGCCGCAACGCCAAACGAAATCGTCAAAAAAATCGGCTTCGACAGCCAGACCCATTACCAGATGGCTCATTTCACGAACATTGACCGTGATTACGCCGAGATCATACCGGACATGGCCAATGAATGGGATCTGATGGATAAAACCTACGATATCCCTTATTTTCCGCATGTCTCTGTCGGCTGGGACAATAATCCACGCTTCCACACCTTGCGCCCCGGCATAGTCAAAAACAACTCACCAGAGAATATCCAAAAAGCCCTTCAGCTGGCGAAGGCGTATGCCGACCGCCATCCGAATCAGGCTCCGCTCATCACCGTCAACAGTTGGAATGAATGGACGGAGACGAGCTACCTTCAGCCCGACAACATTAACGGTTACGGCTATCTCAAGGCGGTGAAGAAGGTTTTTAAAATAGTAGAAAACAAAGAGGAGTAATGCAGCATGCCTAAAGTTACACTGCTCGGAGCTGGCAGCGGGTTTACACAGCCGCTTTTTACCGACATCCTGAACATCGAGGGCCTGGACGGGGGCGTCATCGGCCTCGTGGATATAGACGCCCAGCGCCTGGCGATCAATGTCAGGCTGATGACCCGCCTGCTCGACCTGATGGGCAAGAAGTCCCGGTGGGCGATCAAGGCATCCACCGACCGAAAAAAAATCCTCCCGGGCACCGACTATCTTATCAGCACCATCGAAGTCTCCGGCCTGCAATGTGTCCGGCATGATAACGATATTCCGCTAAAGTACGGCATTGACCAGTGCATCGGCGACACGATCGGGCCGGGCGGCGTGATGAAGACGATGCGTACGCTGCCTCCCTTCCTTGCGATCCTCGCCGATGCCCAGAAACTGTGCCCCCAGGCGCTTATCATGAACTACACCAATCCCATGTCGATGATGACCCTGGGCGCGGTGCGTTCCACCCGACAGCCGTTCGTGGGGCTCTGCCACTCGGTGCAAGGCAATTCCCGGGAGATCGCCGGGATCCTCAACGTGCCGTACGACGAACTGGAATGGCAATGCGGCGGCATCAACCACCTGGCCTGGTTCACGGTGCTCAAGTATCGCGGTCACGACATGCACGCCCGCCTGCGGGCCGCCGCCGAGAGGCCGGATGTCAGGGAGGCTTTCCCGATCCGGACGGACCTGATCCGGAATCTCGGCTATTTCTCCACCGAGAGCTGCGGCCATTTTTCCGAGTATGTGCCGTACTACCGCAAGCGCAAGGATCTGCTCGAGCTGCACTGCCGCGAGGACTACCGGGGCGGGACGAGTTTCTATGCCGACAACTGGCCCGTGTGGCGCAAGGCCACGGACAAGCGGCGCAGAGACCAGGCGGACGGGAAAGCGGAAATTCCGCTCAAGCGCGGCCATGAATACGCCTCGGACATTATCGAGGCGCACCTGTTCGACCGCAAGAAGGTCATCTATGCCTCGGTGGCGAACACCAACCTGATCCCGAACCTGCCGGCATCAGGGGTCGTGGAAGTGGCCACGCTGGTGGACCGACGCGGCTTCATGCCGACGTATTTCGGGCCGCTGCCGGAACAGTGCGCCGCTCTGTGCCGGTCGAACATGGCTGTTTTCGAACTCGCCGTGCAGGGCGTGCTGAACCGGGATCGTGAGGCCGTGATCCATGCCATGATGCTGGACCCGCTGTCCGCCGCAGTCTGTTCGTTGGGCGAAATCCGGTCCATGGCCGAGGAGCTCTTCGCGGCGGAGAAGAAGTACATCCCGGCGTGGTGCGCAAGGCCGAGGGCCGGCGCGGCGAGACCGTTGCTGCCGTCGTGGAACGCGCAGACAGAGTTTTTGAGAACCGTCCAGGTGAGCCGGATTCTGCCGGCTGTCGACTTGGCGATGCTCGAGTATCCGCGGAACAGGCGGATGCTGGGGCTGTCGCAGCGCGTCTTCGCGAGCAGTTTCTGTGATCGTCATCTTGAGCTGGAGAAAGCCGGGGCGGCGCTCGTGTACTATGTCGCCCGCATCCGGTGCGGGCGCGCCATGCGGCTGGCGATGAACTTGGGTTATGACGGTCCGGTCAAGGCATGGATTGACGGCAAAGAGGCGTTCTTCGACCCCAAGGGGACGAACCCCGCGTGCATTGATGCCGCCAAGGCGCCGTTTGCCGCCGCCAAGGGTGAACACGAAATCGTCGTTGCGCTGGATTCGAACAAGGGGCGCGCGTGGGGCATCTACCTGCGGTTTGAGCGGCTGGATATATCAAAACGGGACCAGGCCAGGGGCATCCGCCCTGAATGCCTGCCCGTGTTGGTTGGCAGGAAACTCGGCGGC
>CAYWJE010000058.1:0-16079 GCA_964458525.1 uncultured Verrucomicrobiota bacterium | reverse complement strand
CGAACCAGTCGATGGAGAGGGACGCTCGCACACTCGCGCCCCTCATCGTGTCGTTTCGTAAGCATTCTGAATCCGTGACGGGCGCATCTGTCTTCTTGCAACGCGGCCGCCTCTTGAGTATGGTACTCCCGTAAAGCAGGCGCCTTGCGTCTGCATGCTGAAAGGTGCGTGTTTTCGAGGGGCCGGTAAAGAAGTGACAGATTCTCTAACACCCATGATGCGCCAGTATCGGCGTGTGAAATCCAGCCTGCCTGAGGGCACGATTCTCTTCTTCCGGCTCGGGGATTTCTACGAGATGTTTTTCGAGGACGCAGCCGAGGCGTCGCGCATTCTCAATATAGCGTTCACACGGCGCAACGGCGTGCCCATGTGCGGCGTGCCCTACCATGCCTCCGACACGTATCTCGCCAAGCTGATCAGGGCGGGCAAAAAAGTCGCGGTGTGCGACCAGGTGGAGGATCCGTCCACGTGCAAGGGGATCGTCCGGCGCGAGGTGACCAGCATCGTAACGCCAGGTGCCGTTTTTTCCGACGCTCTTCTTGATTCCGGCAGGAATAACTATCTCGCGGCGCTGTTCGAGAGCGGCGGGATTTTCGCTATGGCGCTCATTGATCTCTCTACCGGCGCGTTCAGGACCGAAGAGATGAGCGATCCGGAGACGGTGCGCGACAACCTTGCGCGTTTCTCTCCGTCTGAGTGCGTGATCCCTTCCGGCGCGGCCACCGCGCCGGGCTCGCCGCTGCGCGAGCTGCTCGACCGCGCCCGGCAGCCGGTGGTGAGCGAGCACGACGACTGGACATTTGAATACGAGACCGCGCGGGACACGCTTGTGCGGCATTTCAGGGTTCAGTCGCTTGACTGCTTCGGGCTCGAGGGGAGGCGCGCGGCAGTTGGCGCCGCGGGCGGCGCCCTGCACTACCTCAAGAATGCGCTCATGCGGGACGCGGGCCACGTGCGCGCTATCCGCGTAAACGATCCCGACGATTTCCTTGTGATGGACGAGGCGACCCGCGCCAACCTGGATCTCGTCGAGCGTCGCGGCCTTGCTTCCTCCTCCCCGGGCGGGAGGACAGCCGACACTTTGCTAGGAGTTCTGAACAGCACCAGGACGGCCATGGGCGGACGGCTCCTGCGCGACTGGCTGCTCCGCCCGCTCGCCCGGCTGAAAGAGATAAGGGGACGGCACGATGCCGTACAGCATTTCTGCGACAACCGTTCGTTGCTGGGTGAAATGCGGGACGCGCTTGGGGAAATCAGGGATCTCGAGAGGGTCATAGCAAGGCTCGGCGGGGGCGGCGGGAACGCGCGCGACGCCCGCTCGCTGGGCAACTCGCTCTCCGCCCTGCCCGCCATCAAATCGCTGATCGAGGTGTGTCAGGAGCCGAATCTCGCGGAACTTGCTGCCTCCATCGAGCCGCTGCCAGATCTCGTTGATCTCATAGAACGCGCCATTGTTGACGAGCCGCCGGCTGTTTTTAAGGACGGCGGGATCATCCGCGGCGGTTACAGCGCCGACCTCGATGAGCTGAGGGATGCCGCAGCGCAGGGCAGAACCTGGCTGGCCGAATACCAGGCGTCGGAACAGGAGCGCACGGGCATAAAGACGCTGAAGGTGCGGCACAACAGGGTCTTCGGCTATTACATCGAGATTTCCAAGGCGCAAAGCGAGAACGCGCCTGCCGAGTATGCGCGAAAGCAAACGCTGGTCAACGCCGAGCGGTTTATTACGCCCGAGCTGAAGGAATACGAGAGCAAAATACTCGGCGCGCAGGACCGCGCAGTCGCACTGGAGTCCGACCTGTTTCTTAAGGTTCGCGATGCGATAGTTGCCGAGACGGAACGGATCCAGGCCTCCGCGCGGGCGATAGCCCGGCTCGACGTGCTTTCCTCGCTCGCCGACCGGGCACTCGCGCTGCGCTATGTCAGGCCAATCATGACGGAGCGGAATATGATAAAGATACGGGACGGCCGCCACCCGGTGATCGAGCAGATACCCGACGCCGACCGCTTCGTGCCGAACGACGTGCAACTCGACGATTCCGACAACAGGCTCGCGCTCATAACAGGTCCGAACATGGCGGGAAAATCCACTTACATCCGCCAGGTGGCGCTGATCGTGATAATGGCGCAGACGGGCTCGTTCGTTCCGGCGTCCGAGGCGGAGCTGGGCGTTGTTGACCGGGTGTTCACGCGCGTGGGCGCGGGCGACGACCTCGCGCGCGGGCGCAGCACCTTCATGGTCGAGATGCAGGAGACGGCCAACATCCTTCACAACGCCACGAACAGGAGCCTGGTTGTTCTAGATGAGATCGGGCGCGGCACGAGCACGTTCGACGGGATAAGCATTGCGTGGGCGGTGGCCGAGGCGTTGCACAACGATGTGAGAGCAATGACGCTTTTCGCCACCCACTACCACGAACTGACCGACCTCGTGCTAACGCTCAAGGGCGCGCGCAACTACAACGTACTCGTGCGCGAGCAGGGCGACGGCATAGCCTTTCTCCGCAAGATAGTTCCGGGCGGCACGGACAAGAGCTATGGCATACATGTGGCGCGCTTGGCCGGGCTGCCGGATGAGGTGGTCGAGCGGGCTAAGGAGATATTGCAAAACCTGGAAGAGGGCGAATTCGGGGAGTCGGGGCAGCCGAAACTGGCAGTGCGCCGTCCGCGCAGGGGAAAGAACAATCCGCTCCAACTGTCGCTCTTCGGCGGGCTATGAGCCGCCCGCCTGTAGCGCCTGTGCGCAAGCACTGCGGGCAGACAATGAGCCGTAATGAGCCGTAATTTTCCATTCAACTCGCGGCATGAGTCGTAATGAGTCGCAAGAGGATCACGACACTGCTACGTGCTTTTGGTGGATGACACATAATATGTGCCTTTTCCGGAACCCGCCCTCCTGATTGCGCCTGTGCCTTCCATTACCGACAACAACCGGCCGGCGGTGGCGGTCGAGACGCGGAGCTGCTCCGCAACGTCCTTCCGCGTGATCTGGCCCTGCTTGCCGAGCAGGTCGAGGATTATGCCCTTGCGCCCTTCATCCTGGTCCGTCCCGTTGTCCCGCCGCTCGCACACGTATTTCGAGGCCTTCGATCCGAAGAAAATGCCGAGCACCTGGAGCGACACCGTGGCCATGTTTCCGGGAATAGTGAAGTCCGGACGAAAGCAGAAAACGATATACATGGCCAGATAGAGCAACAGCCAGAGATACACGAACAACGACCCCCGCCGAGGCGGCTCAGGAGCTCCCATCCAGCGCCTGATTTCCTTGTCCGCCGCATACGCGCCGACCAGCGCGATGTAGATGGACATCATCCCATCCGGAAGGAGCAGCGCTGAGCGCAGCGCGAAATCCGCCAGCATCAGAGCCAGGTATCCTGCGGTATACAACGACAAGAGCGGGAAAAGAACCGACACCTCGTTGAACGGTGGCCTCGGACGGGCCGGGAATTCTGGCGAATCGGACGATATAGATGAGTCGCTCATGCAGAGTTCCTCCCTGTTGTCGGATCGGGGAACCCGGTCTTCGAAGACCGTTAAACCTGAGTCAAAGAATCACATAATCAGCATGCGATTGCAATCGCAGAAGTCGAGCGGGGGATCGGTAGGCCAACCTTATTATCGTTTTCTTTCTTTTAGTGCCTTTTGCGTGGCCACAATTTCTCGGCGCAGGGTTTCCTCGTTCGGCAACTCCGTAAGATATTTTGACGCAAAAACGTGCGCCCGAATGCCGGCCATCGCGTATTTCACAACTGCGCTCTCGCGATCGCTGCACAAGATAATACCGACGGGCGCGTTTTCATCAGGCAAGCTCAGATGCTCCTTGACATAGTTCAAATAGAGGTTCATCTGCCCCGCATCGGCATGAGTGAAGGCCCCGCGTTTAAGGTCAATCACCACAAGGCAGCGTAATGCGCGGTGATAGAGCAGCAGATCCATCCGATACCAGACGGTGCCCACGCGGATTCGTTTCTGGCGTGCGACAAACGCGAATCCCGGG
The DNA here is from genome assembly GCA_964458525.1 of uncultured Verrucomicrobiota bacterium. Classification (GTDB taxonomy): domain Bacteria; phylum Verrucomicrobiota; class Kiritimatiellia; order JAAZAB01; family JAAZAB01; genus CAYWJE01. The sequence goes on along the minus strand of CAYWJE010000058.1, from coordinate 12,082 downwards.
CCCATTTCCAGGAGGAACCATTCCATGTGGCGGATCAGAGCATCTTCCAAATCGCTTTCACTATATTCATCCTTAAGGTCAAGAAATTCCAGCAGATATGGGTCTCGAACCTCCTCGTTGACAGTGACGGCATCCCCTGGTCTTGCCTTCCGTCCGTGCGCCAACATCACCGACTGGCGTTTGGATTTGGCGGTCCGTTCAAAGAACTGGGTGCCGATTTGCCGGTCCATCTGTCGCACCGACCAGCCGCCCCTGATCGCCTCGGCTTCATAAAAGGCTCGGGCATGCGGTTTCTCCACCGAAAGCAGGCGGACATAGTGCGACCAGGACAGGGGAAAGGCGCCTAAGCGAGATTCGGCAGATGCTGTCTGCCATGTCTGAGATAATCCAGGCATTGCCTGGACTATTGCCGCTGAAGCTTTGCCAGGCAGCGACTGGCATTTTGCCCTCGCCTTCAATTGCGCAGACGGTGTCTGCGCAATCTCCCAACCAAGATAGAAGGCCCGCATTTGTTCGACGTTTCGCTTGGAAAACCCTCGACCATGTTGTGCTGTAAGATCACCCGCCAGCCTTTCGATCAACTTCTCGCCATACTCAGCCTTCCTGTTCCCATACTGCTCGAATTCGACAATCCGGCGACCGACCTCCCAGTATGTTGCGGTCAGAACGCTATTGACCGCGCGCGCCGCCGTTCTCCGTGCCTGTTCGAGCAGACCGGAGATGTCGGACACTAACCCGCTGTAAGTGTGACGTGGGGATAAGGAGGCACGGAGAGGCGGGGAGCCTGTATTCTTTGCCTTCATGTGCGCGCCTTTCGTTTGTTGCAGCGGTTGTCTGGGCGGTTCGCTCCGACACCCCAGTCTGCGGAGACCGTTAAACCCGGGTCAAAGAATCACATAATCAGCATGCGATTGCAATCGCAGAAGTCGAGCGGGAGTAATCTTCATTGACAATCCGCCCCGGCTTCATGTAGTGTGCAGTCATAATGGGTTCGACATTTTTCGCGCCAGATTATGTTTGTGTCCTTTTGAATGTTAATGCAAGAACTGACGATATTCGCCGCATAGCATCCTGTGGCGCAGTTTCCCGGCATGCTATTTCTGTCGTATGAGACCATATTCGGTGAGGAGAAATGGGACCACTTGAAGCCATAGTCTTGCTGTTGCCGCCATTGATTCTGGTTGGCGCTTCGGTCGTCGTCACCAAGGCGCGTCCATGGATCAGAGTTATCGTCCTGATCGCCGTTGCGGCTGGTGCCGTCTACCTCGCCTTTGGCCTCGGGTCAGGAATCACACGCGCCCGTTTCATGAGTTCGCACATTCACTGGTTCAGAGACTACTCGGCACGCTTGAACCAACTGGCGGAACAGCAGGAACTGAAGGAACTGCAAGACACCGTTCGCCTGTTTGATCGCCAGTTCCAGCAAGACCCCTGGAGTTCCACCAACATTCAGGACATCATGTACCAAGTCCTGAAACTGGGACCGTATCGGGAGTCAGAAACAACAGGAGCACCGAACCAAGCGTCGCAGGCTATCGGCGAACCCGGCACGCCTCAGCCTAAACGCTGACGTTGGCAGCAGAAAGGAAACCATGACAAGAAAGACAATGTTTGCCGTGTTGCTTCTCGGTAGTCTCGCTGCCATCGCAGGGGATCAAGTAGAAATAAACACGCTTTTAATGCACAACACATTCAAAATCGAAGGGACTGCCCATGAAGCCGGAAAGGTAACTTTTGGCACGGTGTTTTTAATTGTACCGCCGCCAGACCGGAAGCTGACACTTGTCACAGCGGCGCATGTGTTTGACGAAATAAGCGGGGAAAACGCAAGATTGCATCTGCGCAAGAAGGTGGCAGAGGGTATATACGAGAAGGTCATCATCGACTTGCCTATCCGGCAAAAGGATTCGCCACTTTGGACTCGCCATCCAGATGTAGATGTCGCTGTCATGCGCGTTGTTCTGCCCACCTATGCAGTTGGAATAGTCTCATCTATAGGTGAGGAGTTGCTCGCAACCGACGACCTTGTTACTAAGTGGACAATCCATCCAGGAGATGAATTGCTTTGTCTCGGTTTTCCATATGGGGCCGAGGCAAATGCAATGGGGTTCCCTATCCTGCGCAGTGGGAAAATTGCCTCATTTCCCATCGTCCCCGCCGCAAGCATCAAGTCGTTTTTGTACGACTTTCAAGTATTTGGCGGCAATAGTGGCGGTCCAGTTTACTTTGTAGACAGATCTCGCCACTATGGGGGCGAGATACACATTGCAGAAACCGTCAACTGCATCATGGGGCTTGTCAGTCAAGAACAGTTTGGCGTAGACAGAAAAGTCACACCACTTGAGGTTACTCGATTGAAGACCCGTTTTGAGGTCGAGGAGACCCGACAAAGTCTCGGCCTTGCAATCGTGATTCCTTCGCATTTCATCAAAGAGACCATATCCATCCTGATCAAAGCGGAGGCGGAAACCAAACAAGCAAACAAAGCGTCGGAGCATAGCGTCGCTCCCGCGCCGCAGGTCCAACACTGACATTGCCCCGGAGAAACAAACGAGAGGCGATGGAAGAACAAGTAATATCAAGAAAGCGGGTGGCGGATCACGGCGAGGTGTTGACCGGTAAGCGTGAGGTGAACGCCATGCTCGATCTGGTCAAGCAGGAGACGGAGCGAATTGATTCCCGTTTCCTCGAACCTGCTTGCGGCAACGGCAACTTCCTGGCCGTGATTCTGGAGCGGAAGCTGGCGGTGGTCGAGAAGCGCTATGGTAAGTCGCAACTGGACTTCGAGCGGAACGCCGTTCTGGCTGTCTCCAGCCTTTATGGCATAGATATTCTTTCTGACAACGTTTCAAAGTGCCAGGAGCGCCTTTTCGACATTTTCGATGCTGTCTATGAGCGTCTTTTCAATAAGACCTCGAAAGCAGGATGCAGGACTGCGATTCGGTTTATCCTTGCCCGCAATATTGTCTGGGGTAATGCCATTTCATTCGAGACGGGGAGTGTTCCGCCTGAGCCAATTGTCTTTTCTGAGTGGTCTTTCCCTTTTAATAACAGCTTGATAAAACGGCGAGACTTCGCATTCAAGGGATTGTTGCAACATGAGGAGACGCGGCAGGCCTTGTTTCTTCCGGAACCGAAGAAGAACACTATGAAGCAAATGTCTCTCTTTGCCGATGGGGTTCAATCGGACTTCAATCCCAAGACCGTAAAGGACTATCTCCCGGTCAACTTCATGGAGATCGCGCATGTTCAACGGTGATAGCTACAACCCCGACGTGCTTTCCTGCATCGCCAACCTGAGCAGCGATGAGGTCTTTACGCCTCCGCAACTCGTCAACCGGATTCTCGAAATGCTGCCCGATGAACTTTGGAATGACAAGAAGGCGACATTCCTCGATCCCGGCTGTAAATCTGGCGTATTTCTTCGCGAGATAGCAAAACGACTGGACAAGGGGCTTGAGAAGCAAATCCCCGACCGCCAGAAGCGGATGAATCACATTTTCAAGAATCAACTCTACGGTCTCGCCATAACAGAATTGACCGCCCTGCTCTCGCGCCGGTCCGTGTATTGTTCAAAGACTGCCAACGGGAAGTATTCCGTCTGCGAGGCTTTTGATGATGCACAAGGCAATATTCATTTTGGGCGCGTGAAACATACATGGGAGAATGGCCGTTGCGTATTTTGTCGTGCTAGTAAAGATGAGTACGATCGTGGGCGGGAATTAGAAAGCCACGCTTACGCATTTATTCATACGGCAAATGCTGAGGAGATATTCAATATGAAATTTGACGTGATTATCGGAAATCCGCCGTATCAATTGAGCGATGGAGGGTTTGGGGATAGTGCTCGGCCAATCTATCATCTATTCGTAGAGCAGGCCAAGAAGATGAATCCACGCTATCTGACCATGATTATTCCTGCTCGATGGTTTGCTGGCGGAAAGGGGCTCGATGAGTTCAGGGACGCGATGCTCCACGACAAACGAATTACTCATCTTGTTGACTATCCGATTGCCTCGGATGTCTTTCCGGGTGTTAAGGTCATCGGCGGTGTATGCTATTTTCTCTGGGAGCGTGACAACAAGGGACCCTGTGAGGTCACGACACACATGAATGATCAATCGGATATAATGACGCGCCCACTCGATGAATTTGAGACATTCGTTCGATTCAATAAGGCTATTCCCATAATCAAAAAGGTCAACAAGAAGAATTACCCGCGAATGAGTGATCAAGTTTCCAGTAGAAAGCCTTTTGGTTTGTCGACTACAACGCGCCCTACCGGAAAGGGGAACGTTCGTTTGTATGCAACAAAGACAGTTGGTCGTATTGAACGATCAGGGATTCCGCTTGGAGTGGAAATGGTCAACAAATGGAAGGTGTTGATATCCAAAGGATACGGCGAAGGCGGCGAAAGCCGCGAGTATCCCCGCATGATTATTGGCAAGCCGATAGTGGCTTCGCCACCAAGTGCCTGCACTGAAACATATATCGTTGTCGGCTGCTACGACAGCCAGGAGCGCGCCCAAAGATTGTCTGAATACGTCAAAACCAAGTTTTTCCGATTCATGGTGGGGCTGCTTAAGAACACTCAAGATACGACCAAAGAGCGCTTTGCTTTTGTCCCGGCTCTCTCGCTAAACACAAAATGGACAGATGAGAAACTCTACGAACACTTTGGCCTAACCCAAAGTGAAATCGCCTTCATCGAGTCCATGGTCCGACCGATGCCTGCTGATGAGGACAAAGCAGACGCGGAGGCGAGCGATGAGTAATTATCCTCAGATGACGCAAATGTCCGCGGATCAGTTGCAGCGCGGAGTTGACTTGTCGGCAGTTTGTCGACAACTGGGACATCACTAATGACCAATAGAGAAGCCCTTGCGGTTTTTGAAAATTTCAAGATTCGCCGAACCTATGACGAGAAGGCGGAGCTCTGGTATTTCTCCGTGGTGGATATTGTCGCCGCGCTGATCCAGCAAACGGATTATCAGGCCGCCCGGAATTGCTGGAAAGTTCTGAAAAACCGGCTGAAGAATGAGGGAAGCCAAACCGTTACAAATTGTAACAGGTTGAAATAATTATCAGGGAGATAGGAAATGACCAAAGAGCAGGCGTTAGTAGTGTTCGATAAGCATTCAATACGTCGTTTCTTCGACGAATCGAATGAGATGTGGTATTTCTCTGTCATTGACGTGGTGGCGGCCCTTACGGACAGCGTCAACCCCCGGGATTACTGGTTCAAGATGAAAATCCGCGTCAAAACTGAGGATGGATTTGAACTGTCGACAATTTGTCGACAGTTGAAAATGAAGGCGCCGGACGGGAAGATGCGCCAGACCGATTGTGCCAACACAGAAGGCTTGTTGCGGATTATCCAGTCCATCCCATCGCCAAAGGCCGAGCCATTCAAACAGTGGCTGGCGAAGGTCGGCTACGAGCGCATCCAGGATATGAGCGATCCGGCCCGCTCGCTGGACCGCGCCCGCGATTTCTGGCGCCAGCACGGGCGTAGCGAGAAGTGGATTCAGCAGCGCATGATGGGGCAGGAAACCCGCAATAAGCTCACTGACTACTGGCAGGACCATGAGATCAAGGGCGAGGACGAGTTCGCCATCCTGACCAACATCATCCATCAGGAGTGGAGTGGAGTGTCGGTCAAGAAGCATAAGACTCTCAAGGGGCTGAAGACTCAGAACCTGCGCGATCACATGAGCGAGGCGGAGCTGATCTTCACCGCGCTGGCGGAACTTTCCACCCGCCAGATCGCGCAAAGCGTTGAGGCGACGGGCATGGCGGAGAATGCCGAGGCCGGGAAGGCCGGTGGTGGCATCGCGAAAAAAGCCCGCCGCGAGCTGGAGCAGAAGACGGGGCGCAAGGTGGTCACCGGCGAGAACTTCCTGCCGTCAGGGAAGAAGAATCCGCAGATTAGTACCTGAAACGTTGGGAACTGCGATAAAGAAAATTGAACCGCAAAGATCGCACTTGTCCGCCTGTGGCGGAAAGAACGCAAAGGAAGAATTTTATCCGGCGGGTCGGACGCCGGATAAAGACTTCATAGTGATAACTCATTCCGAAGGAATGATGCAAGCTTCATGTCCGCGGTTCACCCCGCGGACATGAACTTCCCCTTGGCGTACTTTGCGTCTTGAGCGAAGCGGGCGGTTGAGAATCTTCTGATTGAATTGGGTTGCGGGCAATTACGCGCCTTGGCGCAGATGGAGAGTTGAACGATGAGTAAGAATGTTCATCCGCAGATTACACAGATTAACTCAGATATAGGAACCTCCGGCAACCGTCTGCCTAATTCTGCGCCATCTGCGGATAAGAAGGACTTCTTCCCCCCGCGCCCCGCATCACGGCCAACGATCTACGCCTACGAGGACACGAACCCCCAGTACGCGGGGCTGCTCAAGGTCGGCTACACGACAGTGGACGCGAAAAGCCGCGTGGCTCAGCAATATCCGACTTTGCGCCCCGGCAAGCCGCCCTACCGGATCCTTCTGGAAGAATCCGCCATGCGGAATGACGGGTCTGTTTTCACCGACCACGATGTTCACCGCATGCTCCGGCTGAACGGCGTCAAGAATCCGGACGGTGAATGGTTCTGCTGCACACTGGATCAGGTCAAGGCGGCGATCATCGCCGTTCGGATCGGCCAACTGAACGAGGAAAACCGGTCGCTGGATTTCAAGATGCGCCCGGAGCAGGTTGCGGCGATCGAGAAGACTGCCGCCTACTTTGCGAGTTGGCGCAGGGATAAGAACAACCGGGACAAGCCGCCGCACTTCCTATGGAACGCCAAGATGCGGTTCGGCAAGACCTTCGCCGCCTATCAATTGGCGAAGAAGATGGGCTGGAAGAAGGTGCTGGTCCTGACCTTCAAGCCCGCCGTTCAAAGCGCCTGGGAAGAGGACTTGAAATGCCATGTAGACTTCAAGGGCTGGCAGTTCATCAAGCCCGGCGGCCTGACCTATGAAGAGGCGGACAAGAAGAAGCCCTTTATCTGCTTCGGATCATTTCAGGATTACCTGGGCCGGAACCCGAGTACGGGCGGCATCAAGACGAAAAACGAATGGGTCCACTCCACGAATTGGGATTGCGTGATTCTGGACGAGTATCATTACGGCGCATGGCGCGAGAACGCGAAGGAATTGTTCGAGGCCGAAGATAAGCAGGAGGTGGCATTCGGCGAGGGGCAGGCCGCCGAGTTCCTGAAGGAACCGGATGAGGAGATTGAAGACATCATGCCGATCACAACGGATGGCTATCTCTACCTCTCCGGCACGCCGTTCCGGGCCATTGCTTCCGGCGAGTTCATCGAGGAGCAAATATACAACTGGACTTATTCCGACGAGCAACGGGCAAAACGCGATTGGCAAGCTCCCGATAATCCTTACGCCCCGCTGCCCCGGATGGTTCTGCTGACCTACCAACTCCCGGACGCGATCCGTGAAATCGCGATTCAGGGCGAGTTCAACGAGTTCGACTTGAACGTCTTCTTTTCCGCCGAAGGCGTCGGCGACAAGGCTGAGTTCAAGTTCAAGGACGAAGTTCAGAAATGGCTGGATCTTATACGAGGCGCGTTCTCGCCAACCAGCGTGGATAACCTGAAACTCGGAGCGCAAAAACCACCTATGCCGTTCTCTGATGTGCGGCTTCTTGGCGTTCTTTCCCACTCCTTCTGGTTCCTGCCCAGCGTGGCGGCATGCCATGCAATGCGGAATCTTCTTGGAAATAGACAGAACCGCTTCTATCACGACTACAAGGTCATCGTGGCTGCAGGCAGCGCCGCGGGAATCGGCGCGGCGGCATTGCCGCCGGTGCAGGAGGCGATGGACGACCCGCTCACCAGCAAGACCATTACCCTGTCCTGCGGCAAGCTGACCACGGGTGTGACTGTGAAGCCGTGGACGGGGATTCTCATGCTGCGCAACTCATCCAGCCCGGAAACCTATTTTCAGGCTGCATTCCGCGTGCAATCGCCCTGGACAGCGCGCAATCCCGATGGCGCATCCCCGAATGCCGAGCAGATCATCAAGGAGGAATGCTACGTCTTCGACTTCGCCCCGGACCGGGCGCTGCGGCAGATCGCCGACTACAGTTGCCGGTTGAACGTCAACGAGTCCAATCCGGAAAAGAAGGTCGAGGAATTCATCAGCTTCCTGCCCGTGCTGGCCTATGACGGCAGTTCCATGAAGCAGATTGATGCCGCCGGGATTCTGGACATGGCGATGAGCGGCACCACGGCAACTCTGCTGGCGCGGCGGTGGGAAAGCGCCCTGCTGGTGAATGTGGACAACGACACGTTGCGCCGCCTGATGAACGATAAGAAGGCGATGGACGCCCTGCGGAGCATCGAGGGTTTCCGCAACCTGAATAAGGACATTGAGACGATCATCAACAAGTCCGAAGCCGTGAAGAAGGCCCGGAAGGAGGCCAACGACGAGGAGCTTTCCGCGAAAGAGAAGAAAGAGCTTTCGGATGAGGAGAAGGAATACAAGAGCCTGCGGAAACAGATTCAGGAGAAGCTCATCAAGTTCGCCACGCGGGTTCCCATCTTCATGTACCTGACCGACTACCGAGAGCGTGCGTTGAAGGACGTAATCAGCCAACTCGAACCCGGCCTTTTTAAGAAGGTCACGGGGCTCACCGTTAAGGACTTTGAACTTCTTGTGAGCTTGGGCGTGTTCAACAGCGCCCTGATGAACGATGCGGTATACAAATTCAAGCGCTACGAGGATGCCAGCCTGAGCTACACCGGGATCAACAGGCACGAAGTCGAGGATATCGGCCTGTACGATACGGTAATCACGCGCAGGGATGCCCTGAAGGTGTTTGAGAATGAGCCGGCAGGCGCCGGATTGGGAGTGTGAGGGAATGGATCAAGGGATTGGTATCATTTGACAAGACAGGGATGCTTTCATGTGTGCAATGGGCGATATTCTTTTCGTGTCACGGTCGGCGAGGAATTCCTTCTCTAACCCCGTCGAGATCATCCGCGCCGATGCGCTTGCGGACGTTCCGCATTGTCTGCAGCGGATTGCTGCCGGGGTCGGCTCCGGCCTTCACGCCGCCGGCTTCATTTCCTATGAGGCCGCGGGCGCGTTCGATCCGGTGATGAAGACGCGCGCGCCCGGCGGTCTACCCCTGCTGTGGTTCGGTCTGTACAGCGGGCCGCGCGAGCCGCCGCCGGACATCGGGTTCGCCGGTGCGTTCGAGACCGGACCGTGGACCGCGCTGGTAACGCCGGACGAATACCGGGCGAGGGTGGAGGATGTCAGGCGCCTCATAGCGGACGGTGAGACCTACCAGGTGAACTACACATTCCCCATGCAGACTGTATTCCGCGGCGACACCTGCGCCTGGTTCGAGCGGCTCTGTTCCGCGCAGCGCGCCGATTATGCGGTAAGCGTTGACGTCGGCCGTCACCATATTCTCTCCGCTTCGCCGGAGCTCTTCTTCCGGCTGGACGGCGAATCGCTCGAAACGCGTCCGATGAAGGGCACGCGTTCGCGCGGGCGATGGCCGGCGGAGGACAGGCAGGCTGCTGCGGAACTGCGGGAGAGCGCTAAGGATCGCGCCGAGAACATTATGATTGTGGACCTGCTGCGGAACGACATGGGGCGGATAAGCGAGCCGGGCTCCGTGCGGGTTGGAAAGCTCTACGAGGTTGAGCGCTATCCGACAGTGTGGCAGATGACCTCCTCCGTTTTTTCACGAACATCGGCTGGAGTTCCGGAGATAATAGAAGCGCTGTTCCCCTGCGGGTCGGTGACCGGTGCGCCGAAGATCCGGACCATGGAGATCATACGCCACATCGAACCGCACCCGCGCGGCGTGTACTGTGGCAGCATCGGCTGGTGGGCGCCGGGCCGGCGCGCGGAGTTCAATGTGGCCATCAGGACGGTTGTCGTGGACCGCGATGCCGGCCTGGCCTCCTACCATGTGGGCGGCGGGATCACATCCGGCTCGTCGCCGGAGGATGAATACAGCGAATGCCTCGCCAAGGCGCGGCTGCTGGCGCGCCGGGAGCAGGATCACGAACTGCTCGAATCGCTGCTGTTCGACGGCGGGTATTTTCTGCTCGCCGCGCACATGCGGCGCCTCTCAGAAAGCGCGGACTATTTCGGGTACGACATGGACCTGGCGGCGATCGAGTCGGCGCTGACGGAAAAGGGGCGGGCACTGCTTTCCGGAGGGGGCGCGCCGCACAAGGTGCGGCTGCTCGTGGCCGCGAACGGCTCGTTCAGGATCGAAGCTGCGCCGACCAGGCCGACGGATTCCGTACGCCTCGGATTCGCGGCGAACCCGGTTGATCGGAACGATATATTCCTTTTCCACAAGACCACCTGCCGCGCGGTGTACGAAGAGGCGCTGGCGTCCCGTCCGGACTGCGGCGATGTCCTGCTCTGGAACGGGGAGGACGAGATTACTGAGAGTGCCATGGCTAACGTTGTGCTTGAGATGGACGGAGAACTGGTCACCCCGCCGGTCGGATCGGGACTGCTCCCCGGCACCTTCAGGCAGCAGCTGCTCGATCGCGGTGAAATCCGGGAGCGCGTGCTGATGAAGGCTGACGTGCGGCGCGCCTCCTCGATACGCCTCGTGAATTCCGTCCGCAAGTGGATCCCGGTTGAATGGGCGGGCTGACGCGCAGAGGGGGAGGAATTAGTACCTGATTGCTCAGATACCGTGATAAGAAACAAGAACATTTGAACCGCAAAGACGCAAAGAGCGCAAAGGAGGAGTTTTATATCCGCGGTTTACCCCGAGGATATGAATCTTAACTTAGCGAACTTGGCGACTTAAGCGAGTGAAACGAGCGGGCGGTAAACATCTTGTTCGGATTGGGTTGCCTGCACGCAATCGCTGCGCTTTAAGCGCTGAAGGCGGGCGGGGCTACCCGCATTAGTTTGATATGTTTTAGCTGGACAGTTGCCGGAGCATGCTGGTATTAGATCGGCTTAGTATTACCTGAATCCGTGACGGGGTTTTCTTAAAACCAATGAAATCATCACGGATTCAGGTATTAATCCGGCTTTCGGAATCAGGGGATCAGGTGCAGGTTCAAAATAAATAAGGGAGGTTACTGCTCAGGTCATGCGCAAGAAATGCGGCGGGACAGGCTGTCCCGCCCTACCATTTTCGTTCCTGGTAGGGCCGCACAGCCTTGTGCGGCCGTCAAACATTGCACGGCCTGAGCAGTTACTAAGGGAGAAGAAAATGGCCAGGTTTAAAAAAGCGTCAGATATCAAGGTCGGTGTGATAGGGTATGGCGGCGCGTTCAACATGGGGAAGCACCATCTCAACGAGATGGCCAGGGCGGGGATGACGCCCTGCGCCGTGGCGGAGATTGACCGGGCGCGGCTGGAGGTTGCTCGCGCCGATTTTCCCGGCATAGAAACTTACAGCTCGGTCGCAGCGATGCTGAAGAAGTCGGACGTGAACCTGTTGGCGATCATCACGCCGCACAATACCCACGCCAGGCTGGCTATGCAATGCCTGAAGGCCGGACGGCACGTGGTGTGCGAGAAGCCGCTTGCGATCACCACGGAGGAATGCGACGCCATGATTGCCGCCGCCAGGAAGAACAAGGTTGTTCTCTCCACATATCACAACAGGCATTGGGACGGGCATATTCTGGAGGCGGTCAGGCGAATCGGAGCGGGAGTGCTGGGCGACCTGGTGCGCGTCGAATGCCGCATGTGCAGCTACGGTGCGCCGCGCGACTGGTGGCGCTCGAGCAAGTCCATCTCCGGCGGCATCATGTATGACTGGGGAGTTCACCTTCTTGAATATGCGCTGCAGATCATAGGCTCGCAGATGGTCGAGGTGAGCGGTTTCTCGCACACGGGATTCTGGAATACCAAGTGGGGCGCGGATACGAACGAGGACGAGGCGACGGCCGTAGTCCGGTTCAAGTCAGGCTGCATGCTCACGCTGCGCATCTCCTGCATCGAGTCCAACCCCAAACCGGGAGTCTTGGAGTTCACCGGGACCAAGGGCGCGTACGTCATGGAATTCCCCGGCTTCAACTTGATCACCCACGACGCGAAAGGGCAGACCATCATCACGAAGG
>CAYWJE010000057.1:0-16213 GCA_964458525.1 uncultured Verrucomicrobiota bacterium | reverse complement strand
ATTCAAAAGACCAGTTGAAACACGCGCAGCGTGATTCAACTGCTCTTTTTAGGCTAAAACCTCGAACAACGCAAAAATCGCTGCCGCGCTTCCAAAACGCCTGCTGGAAGGCTGGCGTTGGGTGAAGTTGGGGGAGGTGTGTGAGATCAACCCATCACGACCATGCATTAATCGAGCGCCCGACCAACCCACAACATTCATCCCAATGAAGACTGTTGACGCTCTATCTGGAAAAGTCACTTCTTCACGACTGCGACCTTATGGCGTGAAAATGCGCTGTCCAATGTTCGTTTTGGTCCGTTCGCGTCTGTGTCCTCTGCGTTTCTTTCCGTTTCGTTCCGGTCTTTTCCGGCGATCTGCGCGGCCAACGGCGCGATTTCGCTCCTGAACCTGTGCATTCACCTGATCGGAAATCAAATGAACGCCCAAGCTCAGGCCTTCGAAAAGGAAGGCGGCTTCACCGAACGGCTCTACCGCCTGCGTTCGGAACGACGCAATCAAAGGAACAATCGAACATGACCAAAAAAGACAACAACGGCAAAAACAACGCACGCCAGCCGAAGCTGAAGCAGCCCACGGAGAATACGGCTATCCATCCCGCTATCGTCCCGACAAGGTCAATCACGAAATCAAGAATGCTCATTCAGCGCCTCCCTTTCTTTCCAGTTTCCCGATCAATCGAAGAAGGCCGTCGAGGATCGTGGCGGGATGCGGGGGACAGCCCGGAATGAAGAGATCAACAGGAACGATTTCCGCCGCCCCCTTATGCGTCTCGCTGTGATCATGATACAGGCCGCCGGACACTGCGCAGGCTCCGACGGCTATCACTATTTTCGGAGCGGGAACGGCATCATAGGTCTTGCGCAGCGCCTCTTCCATGTTCCGCGTGACCGGGCCGGTGATCAGCAGTCCGTCCGCGTGGCGCGGCGACGCCACGAACTGGATGCCGAATCTTCCAAGATCCCATGCCAGCGTGTTAAGAACGTTCGTATCAGCCTCGCAGGCATTGCACCCGCCCGCGCACACCTGTCGCAGTTTGAGCGACCGCCCGAAAAGTCTCTCTATGCCAGCGTCAATTTTCGCGCGCGCGCGCTCCACCTGGCTGCCGATAAAAAGCTCATCCCTCTTCGCCGCCGCGAGCCGATGATCCCGGCTGAAAACTATCGCACCACGCACGCATGCCGCCTCGCAGGCGCGGCAGAATATGCATCGCCCCATGTCAAGCGTGGGATGCCCGTCGACATCCGATGTAATTGCCCCTGTGGGACAGGCGTCGGAACAGGATCTGCATCCGCCGGTGCATTTTGTCGCATCGAGAGCGGGCAGTCCCGCAAAGCGTTCCGGCAGCGCCGGATCGGGTCCGTCGGGATATCGCATTGTCCGAAATCCCTGTCGCCATCTTTCCCTGATAATGTTCAGCATCGGCTATCCTTCACAAGTCATGTCCGCAATAGGACAGATTAAAACTCTTATTGCAGAGGGGAAAATCGGAAATCTGCTGGTTCCTCATTGCGCAGGCCATGCCGAACCAGTTGTGAAACGAGGGGTCAACGATCTTGTATTGTTCAAACCTGCCTCGCTCATCGGTGACGGCCGCGTGGATTATCTCTCCGCGCCAGCCTTCCACCAGCGCGACGGCCAGGCGCCGCGCCCCGAGCGGACCCGGGCTCTCCATGACCGGGCCCCCGGGCAGTGCGTCAAACTGTTCAAGCACGAAAGCTGCGGAGCGCTCGATCTCCAACCATCTCACGAAAGCACGCGCGAACACGTCCCCTGTTTCCCATGTCGCAACGGGAATGTAAGAGAGCCTGTAGATGCCGTGCGGAAAATCGTTGCGCACGTCCTGCTCAACCCCGCACGCCCTTGCCGCGACCCCAACCAAACCTATGGCCTCGCAGGTCTGCCTGGTGACAACGCCCGTGCCCTCGAACCGCGACAGAACCGACGGGGTCTCCCACAGCAGTCCGATTGCGCCGGATGCGTCCCGCATCGCGGCCTTGAATCGGTCGCGCATCCTTGACACGATATCCTCATCCACGTCAAACGCCACGCCGCCGGGCCGTATGAATCCGCGGCTGAACCGGTTGCCGCATAGCTCTGCAGTGATGTTCAGCACGTCGCCGCGAATACGTCCGCAATATGACATGGTGGGCAGGAACCCTATATCCCCGGCAAGCGCCCCGAGATCGCCCACGTGGTTCGCGATCCGTTCCAGCTCAAGGGCGATTCCCCGCAGCACCTGCGCGCGGGCCGGAACGCGGCAGAGCGAAAGCGCTTCAAGCGCGTCACAGTAGGCAAAGGCATGACCCGCCGTCGTGTCGCCGGCCAGCGTCTCTGTGTAGTGAATGTCGCGCGGACCGGGTCCACCCGTAAGCGCGCGCTCCACGCCGCGGTGCTGGTAGCCAAGTGAAATTTCGAGGTGATGCACAGTCTCCCCGTGGCACTGGAAGCGGAAATGGCCAGGCTCTATGATGCCGGCGTGAACGGGCCCGACGGCCACCTCGTGAATCTCCTCGCCCTCGATACGGAAAAAATCAGTTATCCCGCATATAGGCTGAGAAGAATTATCGGTCGGCGCACAGCCGCCAGACCCACGGGCTGATTCGAAACGCACGGGCTTCAGCCACGGATGCCCCTCCGGCTTCACCCGCCACTGCTCGGCGATCTCACGCTCGAACAAGTGCGCTGCGGGCAGATCGGGTGTGAGCGATGGGTACGAATCACCGGCTTCCGTCGAGACGACGGACAGAAGGCCCGACTCCTTCCAGGCCAGGATCGCAAACATGCGAAGCGCCGTGCCGGACGGGTATCCAAAGAGGGCGGAAAGCCTCGCGCCTTGACCGGCCCCATCAAGAACAGCGTCGCGGAACTCGTCCATTGCCAGTAGGGGAACTTCGTCCAGCGGCAGGGCTCCGCCGTTTGGAAGATTAACTAAAGCGCTCATGGCAGGCTCCCTGCCAGGCGGGCGGCCTGCGTAATAACAGCCTGCACGGAAGCTGGTATCCATACACCGAGGGCGAGGAGCGCGGCCAGCGGGCCGGCCACCAGGGCTCTCTCAAGCCACGATGCGGGCGGCGCGTCCGGGCAACTGGGCGACGGTTCCCATGCCATGGAAACGCAGTGGCGCAGGACAGCGATGAAAACAATTGCCAGGCCGACGAGAAAGAGAGCCGCGGTCCCGTAACGTCCGGCATCAAGCGCCACCCTGAGGACCATAAACTCGCTGATAAACATGGCAAAGGGAGCCGACCCGATAAGCGCGAAGAGTCCGCCCGCCAGGCCGCCGCCCCAAGTTGGCGAGACGCGAAACATGTCTTTCATCTTGCGCATATCGTGAGTCCCGTAGATCTGCCCGAGTTTCCCGGCACAAAAGAACGACAAGGGCTTACAGATGGCATGGTTCAGCATGTGGAGAAGAGCTGCAAACGTTCCCGCCCCTCCGAGTCCTGCGCCCAGCGCCATGATGCCGAGATGCTCCACGCTCGAATATGCAAGAAGCCGCTTCACATCGTGCTGTGAAACGATGAAAACGGCCGCAACTATGATGGAGATGAGTCCGAACAATATCAAAACGCCCCTACCCCAGCCGACGCCGCCGGTTGCCGCCTCGACCAGCGGCAAACACCGCAATATGCAATACAGGGCCGCGTTGAGCATGAAGCCGGAAAAGATCGCTGACACCGGGGCGGGCGCCTGGCTGTGCGCATCGGGCAGCCAGTTATGCATCGGGGCCAGCCCCGCCTTGGTCCCGTATCCTATCACGAGGAACAGAAAACCGGCTTTCAGCAGCGCCGGGTTAAGCGTCGTCACCGCCTCGCTAAGCCGTGTCCAGAGCAGGGCATCCAGCCCGTGCAGGCCCGCGCCTGTTGAAGCCGCTATCAGCAGAGTGCCGGTGAAGGCCATCGCCACGCCCACTGAACACATGAGCAGATATTTCCACATCGCCTCGAGAGCGGATGGCGTGGCGTGGATGCAGATAAGGAAGGCCGTCAGAAGGGTGGTCGCCTCTATTCCAACCCACATCGCGCCGATATTGTTCGAAACCAGGACGAGCATCATTGACGCAAGGGCGCCAAACCAGAGAGCGGCATAGCGTCGCGCATGTTTCAATATGAATTCACCCCGCTCGATCTCATCACGGAAATAGCCGATTCCATAGAGCGCGCTCATCGAAAACACAATCATCATTACGCACAGGTGATAGGCCGACAAGGCGTCCAGCATAAACCAGTCGTCCGCCGCCAGCATCGACCCGCGCCGGAAAACGAGCAGCGCCGCGGCGGCGGCGACGCCTCCGACCGCGAGAGTTCCGGCGGCGCAGAACCGGAGCGCCGTCCGCGCCGACCGGAGAAGCAGGCTGATGCCGGCGCAAAGTGCCGGGACTATAACCAGCGTTGGAAGCAGCCAGCCCACGTTCATACCTATCCCTTCAGAGTGCTAAGCCTGTCGGAGTCCATGTGATCGAACTCCCTGTTGATCCGGTAAATGGCTATGCCCATAACGAACACGGCAACAAACATGTCCATCAGGACCCCGAACTCGATCAGCAGCGGTATATCCCTGACAATCACAAGACCGAACGCATAGATTCCATTCTCGAGCACCAGGTAACCGACCACCTGGTTCACAGCCGTCCGCCTCGCAATGATCAGGAACAGCCCCGTCATCATCATGGAAAACGCCACAGGCGCCACCAGGTCGGACACTGCATGAACCGGTAGATTCAGCTTGGAATCCAGCCAGAACGAGGCGATGAGCGACAACACTCCGAACATGATCGAAGACGCGTAGCCGACGAACGGCTGGACTTCCCGGCTCGTGTTCGACTCGCGCAGCGCGCGCAGGAGCAAGTATGGAAACACGAAGCCCTTCAACAAAATGATCAAGCCGCCTACGAAAGCCACTCGAGTTGTCAGCCACCCGCCGCTCACGGCAAGCGGAAGCAAGCCCACCATGAACCCCTGCAACGCGCCTATCCGGATGCAGGCGCCCAGCCTGCTTGATCCGAGCAGCACAAAGCTCGTCAGGATCATGAGCACAAGTGTGGTGTCGAGCAGCAGACTCATGACATAAACCTCACTACCAGCGCGAAGGCTAGCACGGAAAGTGCGCCCGCGCCGACAAGCAGTTGCGGAACTTTCAGAAGACTCAGCCGCGCCATGGCGGATTCAATCACGCCGACAAGCGCCGCCAGCAGGATCATCCCCAGCAGGAATCCGCCGAACGCCGCTGCGCCGCTCAACCCCGCGAGCGACAGGAGCACATTGACGATCAACGCGCCCAGCACCCACAACTTCAAAGCGGCACCGTAGAGGATCATCGCCAGGTCGGGTCCCGAGTAGTCAAGCACCATGACCTCGTGAATCATCGTCAGCTCAAGATGCGTATTAGGATCATCCACCGGGATGCGCGCATTCTCCGCCAGGAACACGATCATAAATGCCACGGAGACCAGGGCCAGCGCGGGGCCCAATGCCAGCCAGGTGGATCCGGAGAGGCCGGCGAAGATCCCCGCAAGCGAGAACGAACCCGCCGCCCGGGCGAGCGCGGCAAGACCCACTATCAGCGCCAGCTCCGCGATGGCGGAGAACTGGACCTCGCGACTGGCGCCCATTCCCTCGAAAGCGGAGCCCGTATCCAGCGCCGCAATAACCGTCAAAAACCGCATCAGCCCCAGACAGTAGGCGAAAAGGATCATGTCTCCGGGAAATGACAGGACGGCGGACGCGCCGGGGAGAGGAACAAGAAGCAGGGCAATGAACACGGATGCAAGTCCCGCGACAGGAGCGATGCGAAACACAAGCGTGGTTGTCCTGCTGTACACGCAACCCTTCCGCAACAGCTTGAATATATCATAGTATGCCTGGAAGAGAGATAGACCGCGCCGTCCGGCGAAAATTGCCTTCGTCCTGTTTATTACTCCAAGAAGAAAGGGAGCAAGCACGAGACCCGTCAAAACCAATATTGGCGACAACACATTCATGACGACCCTAGTTTCCATGCCAGCAATGCGACAAGCGCCAGCACAATATACAGGATGTAGAGGTTCAGCCTTCCGTGTTGAAGCCAGCGAAAACGCACCAGGAGGTTTTCAATGCGGGAAAGAACCGGCTTGAAGATGCCTTCCCTGCAAACATCCGGCGTATCACTGGCAAAGGATGAGCCGGATGGGAACAAGCCCGACGGAGGCGTGAAATGACTGCGCGTGCGCAGGACACCCCGGAACAACCTGGTGATGGGGGCGGCAAAGGAAGATGAAGTGTACTGCATTCTCGACGTCGGGGCGATGTATCCGCAATCCCATGTCACAGCCGAGCCCACGGTTCTGCCCGCAAGTAGCCATGACCGGAACAGAGAGAGAAGAGCCGCAAGCAGCAGGATTCCGGCGAAAGCGAACGAGATATTCCAAAGTGCAATTCCGGCCCACGCCGGGATTGCGGACGCCACGACAGCCTCCTGGCCCGCCAGCAGGCTCACGGCGGGAACAAGGATTCTCAGAGCAACCGGACCCGACAGGCCAATGGCAAGACAAGCCGCGCCAAGAGCCACCATGGGTATAAGCATGGCAGGCCCCGCTTCATGGCCATGAATCGCGTGGTCACTGCGCGGCTCGCCGAGAAAGATCACCCCGAATGCCTTGCTAAAACAGGCCGCGGCAAGGCCACCGATCAGCGCAAGCGATCCGACTACGACCAGCGCAGCAGCCTGGGCGCCGGCCGTAATGCCGGGCACCCCGGTGATCCCGCTGAGCGAGCCGGCGTAAATCATGAACTCGCTGATAAAGCCGTTGAGCGGGGGAAGGCCGCAAATCGCAACCGATCCAATTAGAAACGCGAGGCCCGTCACCGGCATGCGCTTGAATAGTCCACCAAGGTGATCCATCTCACGCGTGCCGCACGAGTGCAGCACCGATCCCGCGCCCAGAAAAAGAAGACTCTTAAACACCGCGTGGTTTATAACATGGAGAAGTCCGCCCGCGAAGCCCAGGAAGGCCATCGCGGGATGGCCGTAGCTGACACCGAGAAAACCCACGCCAAGGCCGATCGCGATGATCCCTATATTCTCCACGCTATGATACGCCAGCAGACGTTTCAGGTCATGCTGGGCCAGTGCAAAGAGCACGCCGAGAACGCCTGAGACCGCCCCCATTCCGACAAGCGTCCAGCCCCACCATGGCGGGGGAGCGCCCAGAAACGTCAGCGAGCGAAGAAGCCCGTAGATGCCCGTCTTGATCATCACGCCGCTCATGACAGCTGACACGTGGGATGGCGCCGCCGGGTGCGCCTCCGGAAGCCATACGTGCAGTGGCATGAACCCGGCCTTCGTGCCGAACCCGGCCAATGCCAGAAGGAAAGCCGAGGCAAGCATCCCGGATCCGGCTCCCCCGGCGGAGAACCCGGCGAAATCAAGCGTGCTATTCCCGCGCCCGAGCAGGATGAAAAGGACAAGAATAAACGCAGTTCCGATATGCGTGGCCACAAGATAAGTCCACCCGGCCCGACGCGCGCTCGCAAGTTCACTCTCGAATATCACCAGGAAAAACGACGACAACGACATAAGCTCCCAGCCGAGAAGAAAGAGCATGGCGTTACGGGCCACAACGACAAGCAGCATACTGCCGGCAAGCAAGTTAAAACAAAACCAGGATGCCGCCATGTCCTTTTTGCCTTCAAACGGGCGGAGATAGGCAGAGCCGTATACTGCCGCGAGTGCGGATATGACGAGGATGGGCATCGCGAACACAGCGGACAGAGCATCCATTTCGACGGCAATTGAGCCGAACGGCAGGCTCCATGGCAGACAAAAGGAAATGGCAGGACGGCCAATCAAGGCAGAACAGGCCGGCACAAGCCCGAGTGCGCCGCCGAGAACAGTTACCATTGGGCCGACGATCCGAGCGGCAGCCGGGCGCCCGACCGTCGCCATGCAAAGAAGAGAGCCAGTGAACAGAACAAGCAAAGCTGCCGCAAGCCAAATCATTTGCCTGAACCTCCTCGAACCTGGATCGAGCGCCCGAATACCTTGGTGTCCATCAAAGCGGCGACGGAAAAAATCTCCTCGCGGGCGCCCTCTCGCCCGATCACGGCGGTGAACTCCGGCTGGCGCAGGGAAAAAGCAAGTTTCGAGAGCAAGCTGAGATGCGCGGAGATGGTGGGACTAACCATCACAAAGATAGTGTGCACCGGCTTGCCGTCCAGTGCCCCGAACTCCACGGGGCTATCGAGAAAACACAGGGTAACCATGGGGCGCGGGATGTGCATCACTATAGGATTGCGAACATGGGGAATTGCTATGCCGTCGCCCACGCCGGTGGAACCCAGGGATTCACGGGCGACGATCACCCGAAAAAGAAACGACCTGTCCACCTCATCAGGAAGAGGCATCACGTCAACCGCCGACTCGAGAACGCTCTCCCTGTCCGCGCCGCCGACCCGGTAGTGAATGCCGCCCGCTTTCAATGCATCGGCAAGACCAGGCAAATCCGCTTTTTCTTTCCCCGGCTCACGAAAAATATCCTCCGACACATTCACTCGCTGCGCGGTAACCCACTCGAGAATCTCAGTCCTGTTGAACCGGTATTGCTCGTTAATCTTAAGAGCCGGCATCTTGTTCTGCCGAATCCATCTGTAGATGGTTTTCTCGGACACATTCAGCAATTCAGCCAGCTCACGTACATTCAACATAACAACCCTTTCCCGCCCTCGACAGGACAAATGAGGACACTATCGCACGATCGAGCTTATTTGTCAAGCGGTAAGGGTTGATATTCCAGGAGGCGCTTGCAAACACCCCGGAGGGGTTTTGCAAGAGTCTCCTAAGATAAGCCGGGCTTGTCCGCGCCGGGAAGAACGGCAATCCTGGCGCAGAGCAAGCCCAAGCCGGGAACGATCCAGAAGTAGATCATGTTGTAATCGAGATCAACCAGGGAGTGGACAAGCACCATAGCATACGCGCCGGCCATGCAATAGAGAAACCATTCCGCCCTTTCACTATGCGCTTGGAGCATGGCGAGCCTCATCCTGAGGCCTATCTCGCATAGGAGCGCCATAAAAAGGATAAAGCCGGGAATGCCCAGATCGAAGAGAATGGAGAAATACACGCTGTGCGCGCCGGGCACGGGATCAAGAACGGCCAGCAAGCCGCCGGTGCCCGCTCCGATCCACCGGTCACCCATGAGCTCGAAGCCCGTCTCCCAGAATCCTAACCGCGAGGAAAGCGACGCTTCCGCGATATCGTCGCTGCCCGAGCTGCCCGCGAGACGGGCCTCCTGCATAACCAGCATATTGAAGGCAACCACGAGCGCGATGGCGCAGAAGGCTGCCGCCGACCAGGTGAAGAAACGTCTGCTCAACCTGCCGTTCAGGAAGATCACCATGTAGAGCGCGAGAATGAAGCTGAGTATGCCGCCCTTCGCCGAGGTCATCAGCATGACGGCAAAGAGATACAATCCGCATCCGACAGAGGCCGTCTTTGCAATACGGCTCTTCAGGAACGGGAACACGGCCATCAGGCAGAAGATAAAAAAGCCGAGGATGTTCGATGCGGCCTGGGGCGTGGCAAATCCGCCGGGCCTGTATTCGACCTCACCGGAAATCTTCATTTCCTCCATAATCCTGAAGAGGTTCGCCGAGAACTCCAGCGCTGCGCCGGACCAGAGTTCCCTGGAATAATCGAAGGAGTAGTATTTTGACAGCAGCGTGATGGTTCCAAATAGCGGGGCAAGCAGGGCCAGGAACAGGAAAATCCGGTGCAAGGATGCCTCGGTTCTCACCACGCGCCACATAAGCGCCATTAGAACCAGGCCAATGACCAGCCCGGCCGCTTCGCAGATACCATGCCTGAAATCCAGCGACCAGAAAATGGAGATCACGGACCACGCGGCCAGCCCGGCCATCAGCAGAGCGAGAAACGGCTCACCCCGCTCCAGGCTATCCCCGGCGGCAGCGGCGCGCGCCATACAGGCAAGAGCCGTAAGCAGAATCGCGCCGAGCGCAAGCGGATAATAGTTCGGCACGATAGTGGTAGCCGAAACATGGGTGACATTAAGCGTGAGCACGGGGCCGAGCAGCAGAGAAAGATACAGCCCCGCCACCGGCTTGATGTAGAACAGCAGGAGCAGAAGGATGACGGCGGCAACAGCCGGCAAAAGGATTTCCATGAGCCGATCTCATTTCGCGATTTCGATATATACCGGCGAAGAATACAACGGCACCGCGGCCCGGGATTTGCCGGTCTCAACAGCCACCTCGCGCCGCCGGAAGGCCTTTTCAAACTCCCGCGCGCCCGACGAGGGAACAGCATCCGTCACCAGTAGCGACTTCGTGCCGGGCGGCACGTCAATGACCACCTCCTGAACCTTGTCCGAATCCCGCCATGCCGCCCACACCGGCGATCCGTTCCTGAGAAACCGGACCAGGCACAAATTATCGTCCAGAACCGGGCGCTGCGTAAGGGACCAATCTGAACCGTCAAACACCTCCACCATCTTCTTGAACGCCAGATAGGCCGGCTTCTTTTCGCCGTCAGCCCGCATGATCGTGGTCTCGCTGAATTTGTCCCGGACAGAGCCAGGCGCGTTACCCGGGGCCGACTTAATGCCGGACCAGAATATCTGCCGCACCCCGCAGGAGAGCGCGAAGATGTAACGTTTGATCAGATCGCTTGCCAGGTTCTCGTCGCTGGTCACAAGCCCGGCCGTTTCAAGTGCAACGAACGGCGCCGGCTCGAAGCCATGCGATGCAGCCGTGGCATTCACATCCTTCATCAATTCCTCAATCTGGCGGTACTGCATGTGTTTCGGAACGTCAGGATCGGTGACCATCCAGTGCTGATCCATGACGTCGTAGCACCTGCCCCTGCCGAGTTTTTCGAGTGCATCATAGAAGGAAAGCATGCACTCTCGGGGATCCCCGAGTCCGGGATAGCCGCGAACCATTGAACAGATAACCGCGGCGTCAGGATCAACCTCCTTTATCACGGCATAGGCTTCAACGAGCAGGGCCGCGTAATCCGCGCCAGTGCCTCTCCAGTAGATGTGCGCCATCACCTCGTCCTCTATTTTCCAGAACTTGATTGGATACTTGAGCCCCGGCATATCGTTCATGCCGTCCCCGTTATAGCGCTCCACCACAGCACGCACAAAAGCCCTGTAACCCACCATATCGGAGGGAAGCGCAGGAATTACGTTCTTCCTGCTTGTGAAATGCTCTCCTGACGCCGGCTCACCCGCGTGAATCTTGGCGCTGATATGAATATTGTATGACTGCACATGCCTGACAAGGCGATCGTAACGCTCCCAGTCGAAAGCTCCTAGGGAACCGTCAGCATTTCGAGACTGGATCAGGTTCCAGTTGAAGCCCCATATCGCGGACGGCTCCATCCAGTACACGCCGAGATCGTTCATCACTTCGCCGTATTCATCGAACCAGGAAAGAACGTCCACCCTCAGCATGTTGGGATCCTTGAAACCGAACGGAGAGTCCATATGCCGGTCCATCAGGGACCTGTCGAACCGGGAAGAAACCGCATCGGGAGGCACGGGGATGGAGCGTTCCTCCCTGTCTGCCTTTGCTGCCTGCCCGGGCCCGCCTTGCCGATCCTGCCCGGCGGCGCCGGGTCCCCCAATGCGGGGAAGGACAACGATCTTGTCCGGAAAAAGCTGCACCTTGTCGCCAGCGCGAATATCGTCATGCTCCGCCCTTTCATCCTTGAACACGCGCGTCCGTCCGTCAACAACAAGGGTGATGGAAGATCCTTCCTTCGTGTTCAAGACGAAAGGGCTCAGCCCGGTGATTCTCCCGAAGACCGGGGCTGCTGCGCCCGGCGGCGACATCGGAAGGGCAGCGTCATCGGAAAGCACGTTTATCATAACAGCACGCCTGGCTCCGTCCTCCCGGGAAGCGAGCGCCATGACGTTCTGTCCCTCCTTCAATCCCGCAACATTAATCTCGCTGGAAAGGAAGACGGATTTTGACCTGAAGTTATCAACCCTTCGTGTGCCCCCGTTCTGGACGCTGACGACCAGAGAATCCTTTTCGACCGCAACCACGGTATCGGGGCTGTTGAACTCGCGGCGGGGAGCCTGGGCCGAGGCAACCTGGATGGAAGCGGCAATCCATGCCGCGACCGCGGCCCTGATAATGCAACTTGTCATTCCTGCCTCCATTTCAGAAAAGATGCAGAACGCGAACGAGCGCGCATGCATCCTGCTTGCGCGACTCAAGAACGGCCAGCGCCCCTTCAAATTCACCGCGCCCGGTACGCCCTTCCCGGGCCGTGACGATCACGGCATCGGCAACGCGCGACAGCACCGCGGCATCATCTGATCTCTTTATACACGAAGCATTTACAATAACAGCATCATACTCGCTTCGCAAACGGCGGAGCAGATCCCCGGAGGCAGGCAGATCAATCAACCCGCCGGCCTTATTCTCCTGTGCGCCGGCGCACAGCACGCGCAGTCCATCAACCCCGGACTCCGCCAGCGCCTGCTCAAGCGAAACGGTCCCGCGCAAAACGTCGGAGAGACCCGGCGAGCGCTTCAGGCGTAACAGCCTGTGACAGAGAGGAGCGGCGACATCGGAATCAATCAGGAGCGTCCTGCGTCCCGCGAGCGCGAGCGAAAAGGCCATATTGACGGCCGTGAGCTCCGCCCGGTCGGAACGCGAGACACCCGTGACAACCGCGATTTTGTGCTCCCATTCCCGAAAAACCGCATTGCGAATCCTGCGATAGGATTCCACCAGCGCCGGACGGGGATGAAAGCGATCCAGCAGGCAGGCCCGCCGCAGCCCGTTGCCCGGCACCATGCCGATGAACGCTGAATCCGTATCTCGTTCGGGACTCTTCCTGAAAGCATCATCCATGTATTCCAGGCAAAAAGCTGCGGCTGCCGCGAAGAAACCGCCCAGCAGAATGCCGATTGCGATGAAAAGGACCTTACTTGGCCTGTCCGGCTTCTTGAGCGGCGGCAGGGCCGCAGGCTCGACAATGCGTATATCGGAGAACACAAGCGACTCGGCCATATCTATCTGCTGAAGCAGGCCGAGAAGCGTGCTGTACATACTCTGCCGCACGCTGAACATCATCTTCATGCTGGAGTCATTCAGCTCGATCTCCCTTGCCAGCTCAAGACGGGTGGCGCGAAGCCTCTGCCGCATGGCAATTACTTCAGGATGCTCCAGCGTCTTAAACACGAGTAATTCGGCAATCTGCGCCTCGAGATCGGTGAGGGTCTGCTTCAACGATTCGACGGTGGAACTCTCCTTTGCCGCGATAAGGGGACTGCTGAAATCATCCGCCAGTCCCGCCGCCTGATCGGACATCCTGAAACTGCGAAACAAGCCCACGTCATCGAGATAGCCCTTCTCGAATGCTTCAAGTTTGCTCAGCACGAAAGTCCTGGCCTGCCGATATTCATCAATACGCTCCTTGAGGGCGCGCGCACGGAAGACTTCTGCCAGGGTATCGGCCATCATCACGGCCTCATCCCTGTCCAAGGACTTGGCCGATATCTCGATCAGCTCGGTATCCTGAACGACTTCCGCCTCGATATAGGGCTCCGGGTAGAAGTATGAAACCAGGAACTTGGTATCGAGAATATCCGCGGCTGTCATCAGCGCGCCGTGAGTGTCTCGCAATTGGAGCTTCCGGATCACTTCGTCCAGCACAGGCCGGGCAAGAACGAGGGAGGTCCTTGTTTCCGAGTCGGTGGAATCAGTGGACACCTGCATACCAAGCCCAGCGAAAAGCATGCTCCGCACCTCGGACGGCGTGACATACATGGTGGCGGTCGCCTCGTAGACCTTCGGCAACAGGAAAGCCCCGGCGAGGAACGGCAGGAAAAAGGCGATAAAAACGGCCGCCACCAGCCATTTCCTTCGCCACAGCATTAAAAAAAGAATTTTCAGCTCCATCTTCTACCCCTCGCCCCCGATTTTCTTCAGGGCCTGCCGCGCCACATAGCCGACATACTTGTCATCATGATTCATCAGCTCCATCAGCGCCGGCTCGACGGAACGGTCCCCCATATTGCCCAGCGCCCAGGCGACTGCAGACGCGAGATCGGCATTGCCGGCCAGCGGAACCAGCGCGGATACCGCGCGCGGATCGCCGATCCTTCCCAGGGCGTCAACAGCAGCGGCGACAACCCGCGGGGCGGCGGCATGCAGACGACCGACAAGCGGATCAACCGCCGCGGGATCCTTGATCGCGCCGAGCGCCGCCGCCGCCCCGGCCTGGACGGCAGGTGAATGGGAATCGTTGAGAAGGCTCACAAGGCCGGGCACGGCCTCCGCGTGTTTCTTCCACTCAAAATAGTCAATAGCCGACACAAGAACCGCCTCGTTATCCGAAGCAAGATCCCGCAGGCATTTCTGTTTATTCGAAAACACGCACCCGGCGAACATACCGGTTAAGGCAGCGGCAAGCGCAGCGCGAACCGCAAAACGTATATAATCGCCAAACATTGCATCACCCTTCTTCAACGTTACAACATCACTACCCCTATTTCGAACAGGTGGTGGCGCCGTCTTCAATAAATCTAAATATACCCAAGGCTCTTCAGTCGTTCCGCGATCTCCGCCTCCTCCTGTTTCCCGTATGCTCCGCCGCTCTCTGAACCCGCGGCCATTTCCGACTTGCCGTCCGAATAGACGGGCTCATTGCCTTCGGTAAATGTCGTGCTCAAGGCGTCAAACAATATCTTCCCGTCCATACCAGGCGGCAGTTCGCAACCCATCAGATAGAGCGCCGTGGGCGCGATATCGCACACGCGGGCGCCCTCAAGCCCGCCGCCCGCCCTGAAATGCGGACCGGCCCCAAGGAATACGCCATTAACATGATGATCGCCGCTCCACATCCGGGCGTCCATAACGGATTTTCCGCTGCCGCCGCCATCCTTTACGGCCTTAACCCCGTAGCCGTCGGCAAACTCCACGTAGATATCGGGCGCGCGGTCGGAGCAAGGCCCGGTGAATATCTCGTCTTTAACGAACACCCGTTCAAAAATACGCGCGCCGTTCCCGGGATCTCTGTAACCCTGCAACGCGGCCTTGATTTCGGCGCACAGCCCCTCCCGGTCGCCGGCTTCCACGATGCCGTTCTTCTCGCGTCCCTTCAAATTCAGGTAGATCGTGCCGCCCGAGGTTCCAAAATAATAGGCGCGGGTGGCATCCCAGTCCACGCCCCCCACAAGTTCTTCAAGATTCAAAACGCTGAAAGGATCCCTTCCCCGCTTTGCGCGCGCGGTTAGAAGAAAGCGCCGTAAAACTTTCCTCGCGCGATCCGCCGCGCCGGTCTTTCTGAATGACAGGAACCCCAGCTCGCCCAGGACGTGATTGATAGAAACAACGCGACTCAACGGCCTGAACCCGTGGTCCGATACGATCATCACGTCCGTATCATTCTCCGCGAGCAATCCCCCTACGAAGCCATCCACCACCCCGTACACATCGCTCAACATTTTTTCAGCTGCGGCATCCCCGTTCTTCATTGCCGTCCAGAACATGTGGGACACGATATCGGTCTCTGAAAAATAGAAGAAGCGCAGGTCGAAGGGCTCCCGGGCCGACAAAAACCCGTAAAGTTCAGCTCGATCCCGGGCCGACTGGACCATCATGCTGCCAAGCTGAATCCTCCGCGCCTTCCTCGTAATGCCGCTCTTCCTTGGGGGAGGGCACCCAACCTCCATCTTCGCATCCAGTTCAGCAGCAAGCTCCGGGGGCCAGGTCGCGCTCACGCCTTCACGCCTGTTCTTCACCACGGTCACATCGAACACCGTTCCGGCAACCATGCAGCCGTTCACCCTGTCCGGGGGATAGGTGAGCATCAGCCCCGCCACACAAACCCTCCTGCCCGCTTCGCTCAAGATGCTCCACAAGGGCGCCGCGCACCTGTCGTTTGCGCTGTTGAAAACCACGGAATTCGAAGCCGCATCATGACGGATGAAATCGAATATTCCGTGCTTATCCGCATTCTTGCCCGTGATGATCGTCGTCCAGATCGAGGGGCTCAGCATCGGCATCGAGGATCTCAATACCGCGCGCGTCCCAGACTTCCACACCCCGGCAATATTGGGGAGGGCGCCGCGCCCCGCGAGCCTGTCCAGAATTTCAAAAGTGGCGCCATCCACGCCGACAATCGCGCAACGGTTCTTATTTGAGCCTCTTGCAAAACCCCTCGCGCCGCCCGCTTGAAGCGGTCGCCACGAGGG
>CAYWJE010000056.1:10104-16277 GCA_964458525.1 uncultured Verrucomicrobiota bacterium | reverse complement strand
AGTCGTTGCTTTAACTCATTGAAATGTCTGATAGTGACTTCAAAACAGATCGAGAACATTATGCTCTCATTCAAACATGATGCAGGAACCGGCTTATTGACATGCGTATTCGATGGCCATCTCGGAAGTGAGCAATGCACGATGCTTTCCCACTCCGTCGAGGCGAAGCTCAAGGAGTTGACCGGCTCCGGGTTCCAGAGCAGGCCGGACGACAAGATGAAAATAGTGTTCGATCTCGGCAAGGCCGAATACGTCTCATCCGCGTTTATCAGGGTGGTACTGAGATGCGCCAAGCAGGTAAAGCACGGCAACTTCTCGATCGTCAACACCAATCCCTTCATCAGAGAGACCATCAGGACCTCGGGACTCGAGCAGCTCATCGCTGATTCGGGCTCCGAGATTGAGAGCGCGCAGCATGAAACGAAAATGATTCATCCGCCGCCCGGCTTCAGCGAGGGCTCCGCCATATCGTCGGCCGATGAATACAAGAGGCTCTACCGACAGTCAATAGACGATCCGGAACAGTTCTGGGCCGAACAGGCCGGGAAGCATGTCGAATGGTTCAGGAAATGGGACAAGGTGTGCGAGTGGCAGGTGCCGGACTCAAAGTGGTTCTGCGGCGGGCGCCTGAACGTCGCGCACAACTGCCTCGATAGACACCTTGCCACCGCCGTGGCCGATAAGACAGCGATCATATGGGAAAGCGAACCGGTGAAAGAGGACGGGGCGCCGGCGGAAATACGCAGGCTAACCTACCGTCAACTGCATGAAGCGGTCAGCAGATTCGCAAATGTGCTCAAGCAGAACGGCGCCGGCAAGGGCGACAGGATTGTTATTTACATGCCCATGATTCCCGAGGCTGTCGTCGCTATGCTCGCCTGCGCGAGGATAGGCGCTATTCACTCCGTCATCTTCGGCGGGTTCAGCGCTCAAGCCATTGCTGACAGGGTGCACGACAGCAAGGCCAGCCTGATCATAACGGCCGACGGCGGATACCGGCGCGGCTCGATCATTCCGCTCAAGAAGAATGTTGACGACTCCTTCCTTCTCAAGGACGCGGAAGGCAAACCGCTCTGCGAATCAATACGGAAAGTCATCGTCTTCCGGAGGACCGCGCATGAAGCAGGCATGGTGGCCGGGCGCGACCTGTGGTGGGACAACGAGATGAAGAAGGCCAGCGCCGATTGTCCGCCCGAGGAAATGGACAGCGAAGACCCCCTGTTCATCCTCTACACGAGCGGATCCACGGGCAAGCCGAAGGGCATATATCACACGTCCGCCGGCTATCTGCTCGGCGCCAAGCTCTCGCACAAGCACGTCTTCGACATCCGCGAAAACGACATATACTGGTGCACTGCTGATATAGGATGGATCACGGGGCACAGCTACATCGTCTACGGCCCGCTGGCAAGCGGCACGACCATCCTCATGTACGAGGGCGCGCCCAACTTCCCGGAACAGGACCGCTACTGGAGCATCGTCGAGCGGCATCGCGTCACGGTTTTCTACACCGCACCGACGGCCATCCGCGCCTTCATGCAGTGGGGCGACGAGCGGCCGGGGAAGCACGATCTCTCCTCGCTCAGGCTTCTCGGCACCGTGGGCGAGCCGATCAACCCGCACGCCTGGATGTGGTATCATAAGGTGATAGGAGGCGGACGCTGCCCCATCGTTGACACGTGGTGGCAGACTGAGACCGGCAGCATCATGATAACAACCCTGCCCGGCGCCATGGCTTCCAAGCCAGGCTCCGCCGGGGTCCCCTTCTTCGGTGTCCACCCCGAAATCCTCACAGACGACGGTAAATCGGTTAGCGCCAACCACGGCGGCAAGCTGGTTCTCCGCAAGCCGTGGCCGAGCATGCTGCGCGGGGTGTGGGGCGACAGGGAGCGGTTCATCTGGACCTACTGGAGCGACGTGCCGGGCAGCTACTTCACCGGCGACGGCGCAAGGCGAGACAAAGACGGCTATTTCTGGATCATGGGCCGGATTGACGACGTGATAAACGTGTCCGGCCACCGCATCGGCACCGCGGAAGTAGAGAGCGCGCTCGTGAGCCATCCGGCAGTTGCCGAGGCAGCAGTGGTCGGCAGGCCCGACGACATGAAGGGCTCGGGCCTGGTGGCTTTCGTTTCATTGAGATCCGACACTAAGCCGGGCGACGCGCTGAGAGATGAGCTAAGGGCGCACGTGGGCAAGGAACTCGGACCAGTGTCAAAGCCCGACGAGATCCGGTTCGCGCAGGCCCTGCCAAAGACCCGTTCCGGCAAGATCATGCGCAGGCTGCTGAAACAGATCGCCGCGGGAGTCGAGGTTTCCGGGGACGTGACCACGCTCGAGGATTTCAACGTCCTCGCGCAGCTCAGCGGCGACGAGGGGTGAACACAGGGAGAACGATAAGACCTTGTCCAATTTGGAACTCAGAAACAAAATAATATCAAGGAACCTTCTTCCCCTTCCTGAGTTCCAGATTCGTATGTTCTCTCATTTTGCTCAGGATTCTCCAGCCTCACCGAGAGCCGGCTGCATAAGACGGATACACACATTCGGATTCAACATGCGTTTCTCTCTTTCATATCCGCCTCGATTGCCGGGTAGAGATCGGGGTACAGTTTTTTGGCGCATTCCGGGCAGAGTCCGTGGCTGAATTCCGCCTCCGAATGCTTGCGGACGTAGACTTCCACCTGGCTCCAGTAGCCCTTATCGTCGCGTATCTTCTTGCAATTAGCACAGATCGGGATTATGCCGCGCAAAGTCTTGATATCATCGAACGCCTTGTGCAGCTCCTCGATTTTGGCTGCCAGCGCCTCCTGCATATCAACCATCCGCCGGCCCACCTCCACCCGGGCGCGCAGTTCGGCGATATCGAGCGGCTTGGTGAGGTACTCGTTCACACCAGCGTCCAATCCGGCTATGAGGTCTGCCCTGCCGCCCTTAGTGGTGAGCATTATGATATACGGCTGACGGACGGTGTTCAGGCCCCGAACCCTCCGGACAACCTCCAATCCGTCCATCTCCGGCATCATCCAGTCGAGGATCGCGAGCTTCGGGGCGGATGGCTCCCGCAGCGCCTCCCATGCCTCGACCCCGTTCACGGTTTCCAGTACATCATGCCCGTTTCGCTTAAGAACGCCGGTCAACATGGTACGGGAGGTGGAATCATCTTCGGCTACAAGTATTCTCACAATAGTTCCTTCCAGCTCTCGATCTCCATTTCTAACGCCTTGAACTCTTCATCTATCCGCAACATTGACTCACGCGCCAAAGATATATCACCGGCAGAGGCCGCCTTTTCGACCTTAAAGGCGACGGCGCGCAAACGCTCCCCGCTCACGTTCGCCGCCGCGCCCTTGATCGTGTGAGCCTGGTGCACAACGCCCTTCGCATCGCCCACTTGCATACGGGCGCGCAGCGACTCGATCTGCACGGGCATATCCTCGACGAACACGGTCACAACCTTGCGAGCCAGGGCCTTGTCATCCATCACCCTGTCGAACAGCGCCGGTCCGTCGAAAACCGGCGGCAAACCTTCTTTCTCTCCTGGCGGATCGTTTATGTTGTCATCGCTGAGTTCCACCCCCTTACCGCTATCCGCCTGCCCCCCTTCAGGAAGCCATTTCTCAAGCACG
Source organism: uncultured Verrucomicrobiota bacterium (assembly GCA_964458525.1). Classification (GTDB taxonomy): domain Bacteria; phylum Verrucomicrobiota; class Kiritimatiellia; order JAAZAB01; family JAAZAB01; genus CAYWJE01. The sequence continues at coordinate 12,648 of CAYWJE010000056.1, read as the reverse complement.
ACCGCCAGGGCGCCGGGCGTCACGGGTTTTGACACAAAGTCGTTCATTCCCGCCTCGATACATTTTTGCCTGTCCTCATCCATGGCGTAAGCGGTCATGGCGATAATCGGGATGTTTGAAATCGGAAATTTAAAATCTGAAACTTTAGAAGAATCTTTGTTTTCCTGGTTTCGATTTTCGAGTTTCGAGTTCCGAATTCTCCTCGTCGCCTCGATTCCGTCCATCTCGGGCATCTGCACATCCATGAGCACGAGGTCGTACGGCAGAGTTGAAATGGCGTTCAACGCCTCAACGCCGTTTGCGACCGCATCCGCGCCAAGCCCCATCTTCGTGAGAATGCCAAGCGCGACCTGCTGGTTCGTGACATTGTCCTCGGCGAGCAGAATACGGACTTTGTGCCCCGCGAACAGGCCCGTCGTATCGCGCTCCTTGCGCCTTGCGTTCGAACCAGCGGAGGCGCCTTCCTCATCCTGCCCGGACAACGCGCGCTGCAGTATGTTCTTAAGTTCACCATGCGGCACCGGCTTCATTGCATAATCCGCGAACCCGATCTCCCGTATCTGTTCCGGATGCTCGCCCTTGCCCATCGAAGTCAGCATGATCATGATGGTTGCGGCAAGTCCCTCATCCGCCTTGATCGCCCGACCAAGCGATTCCCCGTCCATGCCAAGCATCTGCAGGTCAATGAGGGCAATGCGAAAGGGATCATGCGCCTCGACGGCCCGGCGCATGATATCGAGCGCCTCGAACCCGTCCCGGGCTTTCGACGTCCTCATTCCCCATGACGTCAACCTGGTCGAGAGAATATCGCGCCCGGTTTCGTTATCGTCAACTATGAGCGCTCTCACGCCATCCAGCTCCCGCATCGGCAGCTCTTCCGCCTTGCCGAGCACGGGCTGAACTTCCAGGCACGCAGTAAACCAGAAATCAGAACCTTTGCCGACCTCGCTCTTCACCCCTATTTCACCGCCCATCAGGGCCACGAGCTCTTTCGAGATCGCCAGGCCCAGGCCCGTGCCGCCATACTTGCGAGTGGTCGAGGCGTCCACCTGTGTGAATTTTTTGAACAACATGGTCTGCTTGTCGCGCGGAATCCCGATTCCCGTGTCCCTCACTGAGAAACAGAGACGAACCGCAGGGGTATCAGCCTGCTGCGCGCAATCCGTGTTTTCTCCATCCGGATAAACACGAATCTCCACCTCGCCGCCTTCGGTCGTGAACTTGATCGCATTGCCCGTCAGATTGGCGAGGACCTGGCGAAGCCGGCTCGGATCGCCGCGAAGCAGAACAGGGGCTTGCGGATCAACCGAGCAAAGCAGCTCTATTTTCTTCGATTGCGCCGAAACCGCCATGGTTGCCGCGATGTTGTCCAGAAGGTCCCGCAAGTTAAAATCGAGAATCTCCAGATCGAGTTTTCTGGCCTCGATCTTTGAGAAATCAAGAATGTTATTAACTACCTGCATAAGGGCTTCCGCGCTTCCGCGCACGGCCTCGGCGTAGCGGCGCTGCACATCCGACAGCCGTGTATCAAGAAGCAGCCCGGTCATTCCTATTACCCCGTTCATCGGGGTCCGGATTTCATGGCTCATATTGGCCAGGAACTCGCTCTTTGCGATATTGGCGGCATCGGCCTTTCCCGCCAGTTCATTTGCCCTTATGGTGGTTTCCTGGAGATGGAGATTCGTCTCGCGCAGTTCATCTTCAGCCTGTTTCCTCATGAGCGCCTCGCCGATGTGGAACGCCATCCCTTCCAAAACATGGACCACGGAAGATGAAAACAGCCCTCTCGCTTTCGCGTTCAGCTGCACAAGGCCGACAATTTTTTCCCTCGTTCTTATCGGGACCAGGGCAATTGAGGCATAGCCGCTTCGAACACACACGTTTCGCGGGCAATGCCGCGGATCATCACTCTCCGGCAAGTCGAGCAGAACATTGGAATCGTTTATCCAGAAGCTGCCGCCGGGCGTGAACATGGGGCTTGACGGGTCGGTCTTGCCGGAAATCACCAGGCCGCACGTGCATTCCAGGCAAGCCGATCCATCCGGATTGCGGCATATCCCCCGCTTTGAATCAGTGGCAACAATCGAGTTCTCTGAGCTGAGGAAACCGTCCGGAAAGCCATCCTGCACGAAATAGGGATAATCCTCGCCATCCTGGAGACGGATTGCCACCGCCTCGCAACCGGTCTGTTCCTTCATTGCCCGCATGATCAGCCCAAGCGCATCCTTAAACTCTGCCGTACTGTTCAGAATCGAGAGGATCTCGCCGGAGAGCTTTCGAAACACTTCAACGCGCTTGCGTTCATGGATGTCTATATCAGATCCACGGAAGCCGACCGGCTCGCCATGCGAATCGAGAAGCGAAATTCCGCTGGTCAGAGTCCACCTCACGATACAGTCCTTCCTGACCATCCTGCGCTCCAGCCTCAAGACGGACTCCTTCTCCATGATCACGCGTAATCCCGCCTCCTTTATATTCTCACGCTCCTCATCGGGAGCCAGATCATAGAAGTGCATTTTTCCGACAAGATCTTCCGGGCGATAG
>CAYWJE010000056.1:0-10094 GCA_964458525.1 uncultured Verrucomicrobiota bacterium | reverse complement strand
CAGCACCGGCTCGACCACGGGGCTCACATAAGTGTACATGCCGTGGACGTCCACCTCCCACGAAAAAGTTCTGCTCTGGGCCGCGAGTTGATCGTAACGGTCTTGCTTTTCGACCAACTCCCTGTGCGTCTTTTTTCGAGTCATGGCGACGGCTATGATCTCGGCGACAATCCGGAGCATGCGCACCTGGTTTTTCGGCCATACGTGCTTGTTTCGTACGGCCTCAAAATCCATGAACCCGATCATCCGTCCGTTCTCCCCGCACATCGGCAGGCAGATAAGCGACTTGGTGGATTGGGCGAGAAACTTTTTCTTCGCAGCTTCAGCTTCAGGCGGGAGTTCATTGATATCCCTGACAAATATCGGTTCACCCTTGAGCATCTCCTTCTTCCACCACGGGAAGTTGTCCATCGGGAAATTCCGGATCCCGTCCTTCTGCGGCACGATTCCGGGCGCGCACCATTCATGGGTGTTATCTATGGTCGCGAGATCTTTCGAAAACATGAACAGGTGGCCGCGATCCACGTGAAACAGCTTTCCAAGTCTGGAGAGCACCTCATCAACCGACCTGTCAAAGTCATCCGGCTTGAGACTGATGAAGCGACTGGAAATTTCCGCCACTATCTGCTGGAAATGCAGCTCGAAACGTTCCCACGCTCGGCGGCGATACTCCTCGCTGACATCGCGAAAAACAAGGACAGCGCCAGTCACCTTGCCATCGGCATTAATTATCGGCGCGCAGCTGTCGGCAATCGGGTGCTCCGTGCCGTCCCTTGCGACAAGCACCGTGTGGTTCGCAAGCCCAATGATGGTTGCCTCGCGCAGCACACGCCAAACCGGATTCTCCGACTTTTTGCGGGTCCGCTCGTTGATGATATTTAAAACCTCGTCAACCGGCCTTCCGATTGCATCTTCCACAGTCCAGCCCGTAAGCTTTTCCGCTATCCTGTTGAGGTTCGAGATCCTGCCCGACGAATCCGCGGCGATGACCCCGTCGCCGATGGAGCGCAGGGTCGCATTGAGGTGCTCCTCGCTCACCCTGAGTCTGGCCTGCTGGACGAGGATGTTGGAATCCGTGCGACGGAGCAGCACGTAGACAAAACCAAGCAGGGCGGCCAGCACAACGGCCGTAAGCGTTCCCGCAAACAGGGAGAACCTTCGAAAAGCCGCCTTGTCCGAGGTGACATCAAGCATCACGAGCAGGCCGCCGGCTTCAGCTCCAGATGCGTCGCGAAGACATGTTGCAGATGCCCGAAAAATTCTTCCATTGCAGTTGAATTCCCGACCGGAGCTGCTGTGGGGCTGATCACTTTCCGGATCGTTATCAGCCATCTCATTAAAAACATCGGGCAGCCGCCCCTGGGATGAGTAGACAATCACGCTGTGAGGGAGCCGGTCCCAGTCCGCTTCCCTGCCAAGCTCAGTCATTCCCCTTTCCCAGGTTTCCCTGGCTACAAAGGGCTTCCTGATCATTATGGCCAGTTCGGAGCCGACTCTCCGGCGACGCTCCAGGACATCCTCAATTTCCTTACCAAGCTTCACATAACCGATCAAAACACCGGCATCGAACACAGGCTGAACCACTCGAAGAGTAAACGTGCCGCGCGGTCCCGTCTCTATGCCATAAGACCAACCGCCGGTTCGCTCGGCCTCCAGCGCCACGAAATTCTCAACGGCGCCACCTCTCAACTCCGGCCTGTGCACGTGCAGCTTAACGACCCGGTTCGTGTCCATGAATGAAAAATGCGTTATGAAATTTTCTCTGTTCAACTTCTCGTAGAGCGGCTTCCATGCCGCAAGCAGCCCCTCCACATCGCCCTTGCGCATGAGCTCACGCTCCGAGGTGTCCGCGACTATATGAAACAGCGCCATGGCTATACCGGCAGCCTGGTTGTCAATATCCACGTTGAGTTCGCGCGAGGCTTCCTCTAGCTGAAAGACAACTCGCTCCTGGATTCGGTTCTGGTGTTCCCGCCACAACAGCCATGCCCCGGCCATGGTCATGACTATCAGGATCGTGGCCAGCGGAGGCATCAGGCGCAGCAATACCGGCTTGGGCAGCGCTTCGCTCTTTCGAATGATTAACAGATATGAAAACACGGCGATAAGAAAGACAAGGATCAAGGCCACTGTGGGCGCCGAATCGTCAACCAGGTCCAGCATCCACGCGCGTGGATCAATATCCATTCCCAGGACGGCCAGGAGCTCGCCGGAACCCGGATCGAAGATCGGAACAGCCGCGCTGATAAATATTCCCCAGCGGTCCTTGTATGGGCCGATCGTCAATGGGATTTTGGCTTCAAAAGCGCGGATAAATTCGGACGGAGCCTCGTCATATATCGTCCCCGGAGACACCTCATCCTCGTGCCCCACAGGTAAATCATCAATGATAAAATACATTGCGCCGTCAGGCTTCTGGCCAAGCAGGTAGACAAACCGGCAATTCGGGTCGGCAAGGCGAATCGAGAGCAGCTGTTCCTTGAGGCGCAGGTAGTCGGCGCCGGAAAGATCAGGGGCAGGCGCAAGAAGTGTCTTGACGCGCTCTGCGTTTATGGCCTGCCCGGCCATGCCCGCCCTCATCAGGAGGCTCTTCCTCATCCGGTCGGACGACCGGGAAATCTCCCACCAGCACAAGAATGCGCTGGCGATGAGCAACAGCAGAAAAAGCCCCATTCGGCGGGACATTCCAAGGCGAGCTAAAACCGATTTCGGGGAACCTACAGTCATGCGCAAACTCCAGAACTAATATCAAATCCCGATCCAGGCTTCGAGCACCTCCATCTTGCGCTGCGGCAGGACCTCCGGCTCAAGGCGGACCGGTGTTATCTCGATTTCATTGATGAATTCCAGCGCCGGAACATCCTTCAAGTCCATCTCGAAATATATGTGACGTGGAAGCTCGGCGCCGACCCGGACGGGGTGTCCCGAATACCTGGTCTCAATCCGGATCTTCTCTCGATCCAGCGGGATTCCGTTCAGCCTGAACATCCACTCGTCGGTGGGCGCCGATTCGTAGATGCGCCATGCCACGCGGCCTTTTCCTGAGCCCCCGAGCCTGCCGTCGGCCAACTGGAAACGGAACACACTCGGCTTATCCGGCGCCGGAAAGCAGAGCGTCTGGCGGCTCCTTGCGCCAGTTATCGTATCCCCCGCGGTGGACGGGAAAAACTGATAGTGCCGGGGACCCGAAAAAACGGAATCGAAGTTCTTCATAGCGGACAGAGCCTCCACGATCTCGTCCTTTCTGCCAGGCAGTTCACAGCAAAGGTTAAAACAGTGAAGACCATCGGCGCCCGCGGCGAAGCCGTTGGCCGCCAGCGCCCTGAACTCGGGCATCCTCATGGTGAACGCCTTGTTGTAAGGCCGCATCTCGTTCTCCCAGCTCGATGCGACCCACGGCTGGATAGAGAACAGGGTGCGGCAATTCGAACCGCGCGCGGCGTGTCGGCACGGGCGGCGCGTGCGGCAATTAGAACCGCGTGCGATGCCGAGGTAATCACTGAGCGGGATGTTGAAATCAGCCCAGAGGAAGTCCGCCGGGCCCTGATAGTCAATTAGCCCGTTTCTGATCCATTGTTCGGGATCAAGCCCGTTCGGGGCGCACTCCGCGAGCGTCGGAGGCAGTCGGACGCCGAGAACAGGGCGGCCCGGGCGGCCTCGGCTCTTCCACTCCTCATCCATCATGCGCCGAATGCAGCGCATGAACTCATTCATAATTTCCACCTGCTCCAGGGTAGCGGGCCTGGAAAAATGGCAACAGAAGCGCATGAAGTCAAGTTCGAGGCCGTCAACATCATAGTCGCGCATTATCTCTCTGAGTATCGCCAGACGATGGGCGCGCACACCCTCGAACGAATAATCCATCGTCACGTCCATGGAGCCATCAGCGTTTCTGATCCGCCACTCGGGGTGAGCTAATGTGAATTGCGGGAACAGGGGATATTCATGGGGCTCGACGCCCTCAGTCGAGCGATGGTGGGCGTCGCTCATCCGGATGCCGGCGAGAAACAGTTTACTTCTGGAGTGAGCGCGCTCGGAGAGCACGCGCAACTGGTCGGTACCCTGCCTTATCAACTCCGCGTGCGCCTCCTTCCGCAACCACTGGGAAGCGTTGAGCTTGAGGCCGGAACGGGCGCCGAACAGCTCGCCTGCCCTCGCATTGTGGCAGATTATCTCGGGGTGTGCCGTGCAGCCTACGTAGGTTTCGACAGGAGTGTCCAGTATCCAGTCAATCCACTCCTCCAGGCATTCCCTCACCCGGCCAAGGCGCACGTTGTTCATCGGCTGGGTGCCGTCGTCGTTGTAGACGTATATCGTCATCAAGACCCCGCGGCGGATGGCTCTGCGGAAGCCGCGCCGCTGTCGGCAGCCGGCGCCAGCGCCTTGGCGGCAGCCTCGGCCTTTTCTTCCTTCTTGGATTTAGTGAACTCGAAACCAACGTTCCTGTCTGCGTTGACAACAAGAAAAGCCCTGAACCGGCGGCCCTTCTTGGACACGAACCCCTGCAGCAGATCTGTTCTGCCGCCCACGAGAAGTTTCGCCATCTGTGAACGGTCAACCGGCTGCTTGAGGATCAGTTTGCCGGACCGGAAATCGCACGTTCTCTCCGCGCCAACAGCCTTCTCACATACGTAGCTCGGCCCGTTTTCGAAAATGCGCGCGCCGCATTTAGGGCACTTGCCGAGCGACTCCTGCCCTGAAAAGTCAACCGGCTCCCCGTTATCGGCAGAACCGCTTCCCGGTCCAAAATCGAATTCGAGCTTGAAGTCCGGGCTCAACTTAACCACGGTTGCAAACGGTCTGCCCTTGTTGCTCCGGAAATCGTCGAGCGGTCCGATATGCCTTTTCTCTATCAACTCCTCCATCTCGGAGATCTCGAACTGGCGGCCCGCGAGGATCTTCCAGACAGCGAAATCACAGGACATGCACTGGAATCGCCTGTAGGTCTCGTTGATAACGCCGCCGCATTTGGGACAAGGAATCTTGAGAACCCCGAAATCGCCCGGTATTGTATCGTTGTTGTAGCTCTTGGCCTTCTGCACGATGCTGCGCGTCATCCCGGCGATCTCCTGCATGAAATCGCGCGAATTCCGTTCATTATGCTCCATCTGTCGCAGCTTGAACTCCCAGTCACCGGTCAGTTCCGGCGAGCACAGCTCGGGAATGTCAAGCCCGCGCAGAAGCGTGATCAGGGAAAATGCCTTGGCCGTGGGCTGGAGTAGTTTGCCGTTACGAAGCATGTACTTCTCCCTTATGAGCCCCTCAATAATGGAAGCCCTTGTGGCTGGTGTTCCGAGCCCCTTGGCGCTCATGGCTTCGCGCAACTCCTCGTCGTCAACAAGCTTGCCGGCGCCCTCCATCAACGACAGAAGCGTGGCCTCCGTGAAACGCGCGGGCGGCTTGGTCTGGGACTTGACGATTTCCACGGCCACTGTCTGAACGGTTTCTCCCTGCTGGACTGCGACAAGCACCGGGGAGTCGTCGTCAGTCTGCGCCTCCTTGCCGTAGATGGCAAGCCAGCCCGGCTTGACCAGTATCTTTCCCTCGCTTTTGAAAGGCTCGCCCTCGACGCGCGTTATCCGGGTGGTGACCAGAAACTCGGCGGCCGGGTGGAAGACCGCGAGGAACCGGCGGGTAACCATATCATATATCCTGGCCTCGTCATCGCGAAGCGCCTTCGCAGACTGGCCGGTGGGTATGATGGCAAAATGGTCAGATATCTTAGCGTTGTTAAAAATCCGCTTGTTCGGATGAACCCATCCCTCCTTGAGAATGGCGCCGGCGAAACTGCCGTAGACGGTTCCGCCGAGCGCGCCGAGAATCTTCTTCACTGTTGCAGGGTAATCCTCGGGAAGCGCCCTCGAATCGGTCCTCGGATAGGTCAGCACCTTGTGCCGCTCGTAAAGCGACTGCGCGACCTGGAGCGTGTGCTTAGCCGAATAGCCGAAGCGGCTGTTAGCCTCCCTCTGCAGCGAGGTTAGGTCGAAAAGAAGCGGCGAAAGTTTAGTGTTCGGCTTGGTCTGCTCGGTCACGATGCCGGGCTTGTCAGCGCACTTCGCGGCAATAGACTCAGCCTTGGCCGCATCCCAGATCCGCTCCGGCCGGGCATCCTCGTCTGAGCCCCTGGAGAACCCCTCATCGAACCAGCGGCCCTGGTAATCGCCGGCGGCCGCACGAAAGGTCGCCATCAGCTCGCTGAAGTCGCGCGGCTTGAACTTCCTGATTGCCTCCTCGCGTTCTATGATCATCACGAGCGTCGGGGTCTGCACCCGCCCCACCGTGGTCAGCTGGAAGCCGCCAAGCTTGGAGTTGAAGGCCGTCATCGCCCTTGTGCCGTTGATCCCGACAAGCCAGTCGGACTCGGTTCTGCACACAGCCGCCTCCGCCAGGGGCTGCATCTCCTCGTCCGAACGGAGCTTCTCAAAACCCTCGCGGATGGCGGCCGGGGTCATTGACTGCAGCCAGAGGCGACGAATGGGTTTTTTGCTTCCTGAATAGCGCACGATATTCCTGAAAATCAGCTCGCCCTCGCGGCCTGCATCGCATGCGTTGATCAGGCCCTCAACGTCCTTCCTTTTTATCAACCTGAGAAGGAGCTTGAGACGGCCCTCGGTCTTCTCGATCGGGGCCAGGTCAAATGACGGCGGGATTACCGGCAGCTTCGCGAAAGTCCACTTGCCTTTCACGACCTTATGTTCGGGCGGAACATCGAGCTCTAGGAGATGCCCTATCGCGGAGGACAGCACATAAGTGTCGCTTTCGTAGAAATCTCCGCTCTTGGAGAACCCGCGAAGGGCTGCGGCTATGTCCCGGGCTACAGACGGTTTTTCGGCAATGATCAGAGATTTGTTCATAGTACTCCATTAAATATCGAGGGAGGCGTCAGGAAAGCCTGCTCCGACCCTCGACCGAATCAACAAAATAACGGGGCCTCGCGCGAACGTCCTGGTAAGTTCGCCCGATATACTCACCAAGGAATCCCATTGCAACGAACTGGGCGCCTACCAGGATGAACAGGATGGCCATAAGTGTGAACACGCCCTGCGCGGCCCACTCGGATCCGAAAATCAGGCGGAGTATGAGTATCTTCAGGCCGAACGCGACGCCGAGCACGCAAATGATCGTGCCGATAATGCTCATGAGGCGCAACGGCAGCGTGGTCATGCTCGTGAGCAGGTCGAACTGGAGGTTAATGAGCTTCCAGAGCCCGTACTTGGAGGTCCCGGACGGCCGCTCCGAATGGCTCACCTCGACCTCGGCGGTTCTGCGGGCAAAGCTGTTGGCAAGAACCGGCACGAAGGTGCTGCGCTCGTGGCATTCCAGCATGGCCAGCACTATGTGACGGCGATAGGCCCGGAGCATGCAGCCGTAATCGTGCATCACAACGCCCGTCACCCGTGCTGTTATCTTGTTTATAAGATACGATGAGAACTTGCGAAAAACAGGGTCATGGCGCGGCACCCTTATTGAGCCCACGACATCCGGCCCCTCGTCCATCTTCCGCACCAGCTTTCCGATCTCCTCGGGCGGATTTTGCAAGTCGGCATCAAGGGTCACGACGATCCCGCCCTTTGACTGCGCAAATCCGGCCATCACGGCCGAGTGCTGCCCATAGTTCCTGTTCAGGATAACGCCGATGATTTCGCCGGGATAGTCGGATGCTGCCCTGGCGATAGCCTCCGCCGAACCGTCGGAACTGCCGTCATCAACCAGCAGTATCTCAAAGGGACGGTTGAGCGCGCGGCACGCGGCGAGCGTTCGCTCGATGAGCGGCTTGAGATTCTGCAGCTCGTTGAAGACGGGAATAACAATTGAAACCGAAGCAGGCCCTTCGCCAACGGTTCCGGCAGATTTCGCATCATCTGTCATCGCAGTCCTCCCTCGTTTCTGAACACCAACGACGTTCCGGCATCCATATCCCGACACCATACATCCGCATCATGCCAGCACTTCCCGGATTGCTTCCACCACATCATCAACATCAGCCTCGGTCATGTCCGGGAAGAGCGGAAGCGAGCAGATCCTGTCCGAGTTCCACTCGGTATTCGGCATACTTCCCCTCTCGAAGCCCATTCTCTCCCTGTAGAACTTCTGGAGATGAGCGGCCTTGAAATGCATGCCCGTTCCGATGTTCTTCTGCTTCAGCGCCTCCATGAATGAATCCCTACTCATCCCTGCCCGATCGGTATCGAGCCGCACTATGAAAAGATGCCAGGCATGGCGGGCCGGATAGCGCGGACTGCCAAGCGGGATAACCGCCTCGACTTCGCGAAGCCGTTCCCTGTAGAACATTGCGAGCGCTGTGCGCTTCCGGTTGAAATCATCGAGCCTCGCCAGCTGGCCGCGGCCAAGAACCGCCGCGATATCGGTGAGATTGTACTTGTAGCCCGGCTCGATCACTTCCGCCTGCGGCGCGCGACCGTGGGTGCTACGATCAAACGCGTCCTTTCCGAGTCCGTGGAATTTCAGGCAGCGAATCCGGTCAAGCAGCGCCTGATCGTCTGAACAGAGCATTCCACCCTCTCCCGTTGTCATGTTCTTGATCGGATGGAACGAGAATATCGCGGTTCCGACGGACCCTATTCTTCGTCCCCTGTATTCCGTTCCCGCCGCGTGGGCGGCATCTTCAATCACGGCTATCCCCCTCGAAGCGGCAATTTCGCGGATAGGATCCATGTCGGCGGGTGCGCCGGCGAAATGAACGGGAATGATCAGCCTGGTCCGGTCGGTCAAGACCTCGGCGATGTTCTCCGGCGGAATCATGAGTGTTTCGTGATCAACGTCAACGAACACCGGCTTTGCCCCGGCCAGCACGATCATGTTGACGGTAGAAACCCATGTCATTGAGGGGGTTATCACCTCATCGCCAGTCCCGATGCCAAGCGCCTTGAGGGCCACGTGCATCCCGCCCGTGGCCGAGGAAAGTCCAACCGCGCCCTCTGCCCCGGTATAGGCGGCGAACTCCTCCTCGAATTTGGCGGCGTGCGCGCCCGTGGTGATCCACCCGGAGCGGAGAACGTCGCAGACGGCAGTTATCTCCTCTTCGGAAATGCAGGGACGCGAGAACGGAAGAAATTCTTTTCTCATATAAACCTCATTGGGCGCCCTCTCCGGCGATTCGCAAGAGAGCGCGCCTTGGCCCCATCCGGGAAGTTGCAAGCACAGACCACGCCGGCAATTCCCGGTCATCCGGCGGAAAGTTCCTCGAGGAAACAACCACGCTCTTGAACCGCGGATGCGTCCTCTTGAGAATCAAAACAAGCTCATCTATATCGGAGATGGCCGGCAAGATCAAGTCACAATAGAAATAAAACCCGCCAAGCGTCGTCTCGTCAGGACACCACAAAGCGGTCTCTCCGGCTTCAGCCTCTGAGCGCTCTGCCATCTCATGGAACGCGGATTCATAACTCTTCACACTGTCCACCACCGGACTGAGCGCGGTCAGGAGGAAGACATACCCCGCGCCCGTGACCGCGAACCAGCGATGGAGAAACGGCATTCCTTTTCTCGTAACCAGGGCGGTCAGCAGCAGAAAAGCCGCCAGCGCCAGGGTGTTGTGTGATTTCCATCCAACCGACAATCCGCTGATCTTGTCGAAGGCCGCCGGGGCGACCAGGCGAACAGCAGGAATCAGGACGGGCGCCAATGCGACAACCGCCAGGGCGGCAAGGATCAGGCATGACCAGGCAGCGAAAACGGCCCTCACCCACCGCACAGGGACGCCGGTGATCTGCAAGTCCCGGGCTTCAGGTGATCCGGAGGACCCGGCTTGCATCCGACCCAGAATATCCGCCGCCATCATTGCAAATGCGGGAAGCAGTCCAAGCATGTAGATATCCCTCTTTGTCGAGGAGAGGCTGAGAAGAAAGATGCCGCCGAGCCCCCAAACCAGAAGGAAGGGCCACGGATGTTTGAAGTGTTCCTTGGCCTTCCACCGCATGACGAAAGCGGCAATGCCGGAGATGAGAACCGCAGTCCAGGGCAAAGTGTAGACGATTATCCTGTCAACATAATAGAAGGGTCCATTGATATGTCCGAGGTGTTCGGTATGTCCCGCGAAACGGCCGAAACGATTCTCCCAGAACCACTCACGC
>CAYWJE010000055.1:0-16687 GCA_964458525.1 uncultured Verrucomicrobiota bacterium | reverse complement strand
CTTGATTAAATCCCTGATCCGCACCTTTCAAAGGTGCGGATCAGGAAGTCTGAACCTTGGCGACAGAACAGGGATTGATATGGTTTGGAATAATGGCGGCAATGGCGATATTGCTCTGGTTAGCCACAATGGAGCTAAAATCGGGTTACGAGACGGCCGCAAGAACCTCCTGGCTTATTTTTGCGGCATGCGGTGTCTTCAGCACAACGTTTGAGCGGCCGAGTTTATGGGTGATCCCCGGAGTGGGCGGTGTTCTTTTAATTGGCGGGATGATTCGGCGAGGCTTGGAAACGAGGGAATGGGGACGATGGATTCGTCAGCTAATTGTGTCCGGCGGTGGTTCTTTACTAATTATTGGGATATTGTATGGGTTAGGTTGGTGGTGGAATCGACATGAACCACTTGTGCGTAATTTTCTTGCGGAAGACCGAATCATAAGATTGATTCCGATGGGTGAAGCGAAGCATGCGCGTTGGGTTTGGTTGATTGATACTGAGTCGGGTGCGAAGTACGGGAAATCAGCCAGACGCTGGTGCTTGGAAGGGGGATGTGAAATTTGGTGCGGGACAGGAAACAAAAGAAAAGATGTTATTAAATGCTTGCCGGAACATGTGGAAGGGCTGATGGTGACCGGGAGCCGGATTCATGAATTGGATTGGATGCAGGAACAATGCCAATTTGATCGCCTGATTTTAATGATGCCGATATCATGTGATGGATGGGAGAAAATATCATCGGTTATACGATCATACCCGACCATCGTGTATGTGCCAGGTGTGGATATTGACGGGCGGGGAGCGTGGTGGAAACGCCGGATGCTTGGCATTGAATCGGTTCAAGTTATCGAAATGGAAGGACTCGGCATAGACTGTTCGTGGTTATGGCCGAAGATGCTGATTTAAGCTATCCACAACTTCACTTTACTGCTGTCCTAAGCGGGTTGGAAATGTTAAGCTATTTGCAGAAACTTGGTAATCAGTAGGTCCATAAACCGCAACCTATTCTACGCCCGAACATTCCCTGCATGAGAGCTAAAAAAAATATTTTATGGCAGTTGATGAAACTGCTTGTTCTCATGACGTCCATGGCCCTGCTCCTGGCGATACTCTACCTCAGCCTGCGCGGGTTTCCCGATGCGGCTGTGAGAGGAGTTGAGAGAAGACTCCGAACCGGCTCTTTCGTTGTCCGGATAGGGGCGATAAAGCTCAACATCTTCGAGGGGCTGACCGCGATGAATGTGCGCTGTTACAGAAGGGGTGATATCGGGAGGCCGATTATCGAGGTCGAGAGGTTGATTCTTGGACTTCGCCCGGTTCGGCACATGATGCACGAAACGGGTTTGCTGGACGTGAGCATCAGGAAGGGGTCCGTGCGGATCGCCATCGGCGACGCAACTCGCGAAGATAAAGCGCTTTCTCCTCAGGCCATCACGATGAACAATGTTCATGCGGTCCTTGGTTACGAATCGAAGACCCGGACGCTGCGCGTGGATGCGTTTTCCCTGTCCTTTATGGGCCTCGCGGTGTCGGGAAGGGGATCTGTCGTGCTGCCGGACCAGGGGAAGGAGGCGGCGTCTTCTGACCGGGTTCCGGACGCGGCTATGGCCTCTCTGAACGGCCTTTCGGTTTATGATCAGCTGAAAAAGTTCGAGTGGGTGTTCGTCGAGAACGTGATTCATATGGACCTTGATTTCTTTGTTGATCTACAGGATGCGGGGAATAACAGTTTTGATGTCAACATCGAGTCGCGGAGCGAGGCTGTTACTCTCGCTTCGCACTCCCGGACGGGAACGTGCGTCAGCAGGGCGACCTACCGTGGAGGGAAAGGCATTGGCATGATTGTCGCCCACGATCACCTCTTCAGCGGCGTGTGGCTGCAAGAGGCGATGGGAGAGTTCGATTTCGACGGAAGAACGGTCAGTCTTCGAAGGCTGGACGGAGTCCTGGGGCGAGGAAAAGAGAAGGGGCCTTTCAGCATTTCCGGGGAATATGACCACGAAACGGGATGCTGCACGGGCACCGTTTCCTTTCAGTTCGATCCGTGCGCCGTGATCGCTCCGCTCGAGGCGCGGGGGAGCCATGGCGCGAGCGTGATCAATGATTTTGTCTTCGGCGGAGGGCCCCCGGGCTGCGATGCCGGTTTCCACGGGGTCGTGCGGCCTGAATGGCGGATGCTGCTGAATGGAAAGGCCCACGCTGAAGATTTCTCATATAGGGATGTGTCCATAGTGAGCGCGAATACGGATCTGGCGCTTGATCTTTCCGCGACAAACAGGATAATGCGGCTTGATGGGCTTGGCGTGAAGATCGGCGAAGGTGTCGCGAACGCCTGTCTGGGATTCGATTTCCTGTCTCAAACCGTTTCTTTCGAGGGAGTCTCGGATGCCGCTCCGTCGGAAATTGCCAAAATGATCGGCCCGTTCATGACGAACCTCATTGGCCGTTTTCGGATAGAAGACCAGTTGAAGGTGGAAGCGTCGGGAATAGCCGGCTATGCGGACCAGTCGAAGAATGATATAAAGGTGAGCGTGGAGGGACGGAAGTTCGGTTGGAACAGATTTCTTTGCGATGAGGGTTCGCTGCGGGTTCATGTTCTCGACGATAAGGTGACTGTGAACGAGATCGAAGGGTCGGCCTACGGCGGAACCTTCGGCGCGGATGTTGATCTGGACCTGGCGCAAGATGCGGCGTCCAACATGAAATACAAGCTGAACGCGCGCGTTGGCGACATGGATTTTGGACTTGCGATGACCGCTGTTTCAGGCGGCGCCACGAATTTGTATCGCGGTGCCTGTTCAGCGTCCGTTGAGCTCCAGGGCACTGCGGGAGAGGGGCAGGGAAAGACCGCCAAAGGGAAAGGCGAGATCCTTGTTGCCAACGGCCACCTGTTTCAGGTGCCGCTGTTCGGAGAGCTGTCGAGCTTCGTCATAGCATACGTGCCGGGCTTCAGTCTTCTGCTCAGGCAGACGGATGCGAAGGCATCGGTCGTTATAGGCGATGGATTCGTGTCCTCGGACAGCATCCTGGTCGAGGGCGACGTGTTTAGCCTGGAAGGCAGAGGGCGCTGTTCGCTGGCGGGCGACCTGGATTTTGACGCCCAGTTTGTGCTCTTCAGGCAGCACACCTTTGTGGGCGGGATGATGAGATACTTAATGTTGCCGGTGAGCAAGATGCTGGAATTCAGTCTGGACGGTACGATCAAGGAACCGCGCTGGAGGCCGGTCTATCTCCCAAAGGAGCTTTTCTTCATGTTCGGAAGGGACGATGAGGATTTATGAAGTTTCTGATCAAGACCTATGGTTGCCAGATGAACGAACGCGATAGCGACATGTGCGCCGCGCTGCTGCAGCAGCGCGGTTATTCACTCGCACAGCGGGAGGCCGAGGCCGATGTTGTGATAGTGAATACCTGCAGCGTCAGGGGCAAGGCCGAGGACAAGGCGCTCGGTAAGCTCGGGCTCCTGGTGGCTTCCAAGCGCGAGGGCGGTTGCAAGGCGGTCGGCGCGGTGGGCTGCATGGTTCAGCGCATGGGGAATGACATCCTGCGCAAGGTCAAAGGTCTCGATTTCGCAGTAGGCACGTTCAGAATGGCGTCCATAGCGGATGTCGTTGATGAAGTGCTGGACGGGGGCGGACCGGTTCTTGACGTTTCCGAGGAGCACGACCGGTCGCAGTCTGTCCTCTGCGCAAGGAGCGGCAGGGGGCATTCGGCGTTTGTGAACATTCTGTTTGGATGCGACAGGCGCTGTTCGTACTGCATTGTGCCTGATGTGAGGGGGCCGGAATGGAGCAGGTCTGCTGCGGATATAGTCGAGGAGGCGGAGCAGTTGGCAGGCAATGGGGTCAAGGAGATAACGCTGCTTGGCCAGAGCGTGCTTTCCTACGGGCGCCGTAATCCGGTGTGGAGCGGGGCGGGCCCGTCGAATGCCGGCTTTACGGAGCCGTTTCCGAGGCTGCTTGAGGCCCTTGGCGGCGTGCAGGGCCTGCAGCGGATAAGGTTCACCTCCGCCCACTGTTCAGGATGCACCGATGAGCTTGCCGCTGCGATGGCCCGGATAGGGGCTGTCTGCCCGCACGTGCATCTTCCGGTGCAGTCGGGCTCAGACCGCATTCTGAAGTTGATGAATAGGGGCTATACCGCCGCCCAGTTCAAGGCCGCGGTTGGGAGACTGAAGGCGGCAGTGCCCGGCCTGGCGGTGACCACCGATGTGATCGTGGGGTTTCCAACGGAGTCGAACGAGGATTTCGAGGCGACCCGCGCTTTTCTCGATGAAATAATGGTTGCTGACGCATTTATCTTCAAATACAATTCCCGCCCTGGAACAAGAGCCGCAGCCTGGGCCGATGACGTGCCGGAGGACGAGAAACTCAGCAGGAACCATATTTTGCTCGATGACCAGGACAGGCGCAGCCTCGAGATCAACGAGGCGTGGATAGGTCACGAGGCCGAGGTGCTGGTCAAGGGAGTGAGCAGGAGAAACCGCTCCCGCTGGAGCGGGCGAACCGGGACAAATCGAATTGTCGTGTTCGATGCCGCCAAGGCGCCGGTTCCGGGCGATGTCGTGAGGGTGGCCATAGACAGGGTCGGACCCCAGACCCTGTACGGGAAACATCAGGAAGAATAGATTATGACTCAACTCGCTGTTGCAGCAATAATAACCGGAACGATCATTGCGGCGTGGAGCGCGCTGGTCGCGATTATGTCGAGGCACGCCGGGACATGGATCACTGGCTTTCCCCGGAACGTGTGGGCGGGGCGGGCGCTGGCGGCGGTGGACGTCGCATGGGTGCTCGTGCTGCTGCTCAACTCCGGCTTTAAGTGGGTTGATGACCACATGTTCATGGTTATCCTGATGGCGCCGGTGATGCTGGCGCTTATCATCGTTTTTGTGGACGACCTGCTTGCCGCACGGGCGCTTGGCGGACTCTTTCTTCTTGCGCCCCAGGCGATTCTCGACGCCGCTTTTGTTCATCCTTCGGCTGGCCGGCTTGTCATGACCGTGCTCGCCTATATCCTGGTGGTGCTTGGCATCGTATGGGTCTGGAGCCCCTTCATGTTTCGTAAGATGACTGCCCGGTGGGCCGACAAACCGATGGTGGCGCGGGCAACGGGCGCGGCTGGCTGTGTCGTAGGCGCTGCCATCCTGCTGCTTGGGCTCTTCGTCTACTGATCAGGGCAGAAAGACGCCTTTTTCCAGCTTGTCGGGCAGGTAAGTGTCGAGAACGTAGTTCAGGCCGTGCTTGGCGAACGCCTGCTGCTCTATGCGGACGCCCATCTCGATCATCTGCAGCAGCACAGTCTGCCATTCCTTATAATGCCTGATGAACGGGTCGTTCTTGAGGGCATCCTTTGCGCGCTTGATGTCGTTCTCTTCCAGCGGATGCGTGGCATCCTCCAGCTTGTAGTCTATTATATCCTGCGGCGTAACGCCTAGATAGTGAACCCTTGGCACACAGAAGAAACGATTGATGTGCGCGGCCTGGCCGGACCCCGCTTTCAACGTCCGGTAGATGTTGCAGTAACCATACGGGTCGCCGTCCGTGAAGGCGAGCACGGGGAGGTCCTTGTCGTCCGAAAGCCTGCGTATGAACCTCCGGCATGATCTCGTCGGCACGCCGCTCATGGAGATCAGAATGCAGTTGGCCGTCTCGTAGAACCTGTGGTGAACCAGCCGCTGGAAAAGCGAGGCGGTTTCTATGGCGAGGATGAACTTCGCCGAGGACTGGAACCTCAGGTGTTCGACCTGGGATGGAATGCTCCACGCGCCGGTCCCGAGTTTCTCGCAATCCACCCGCACTTCCTCGCCGGACGACGGATTTCTGTCCAGCACCACGAGCGGGCCCGTTACGTCCCCGCCGCGCTCCTCCGGGATGTAGCCGAGCTGTTCCCTGTTGATTCCGAGCATCGCCTCCATGTCGTCGAGCAGGGCATCGCTTTCCGGCTGCTCGTCGAAACGGCATTCGCCCCAGCTTTTGCTGTTGTAATAGATCTCGCGCTTTCCAGCGATGTCATTCCTGTCCAGCAGGTCGTTCTTCGTGGTTGCGAGCAGCCTCGTGGACTGGGCGAAAGTTTTCACCGTGTTGTACGAGAGCGTGCGCGTGGTTTTCTTCGAGAGAATCTCGAAATGTCCTTTTTTTGGGTCGTATTTAACGTTCCCGAGCGAGCGGACCGGGAACTGCATTCTGGGACGTACGCCCTTCCGCATGATGTCCGTGTAAATGCTCTCGGCCACGGACTGGATTTTTGCCGAGGCCTGTTGCTTGGAAACAGCGGCGGGCGACGCTGCGGGCATCGCTGCGGGCGTCTTCTTCGTTTTCGACGTTTTCTTAGAGGTTGAACGTTTAGCCATGGTATTTCTTCTCACAATTCGAGATGACTTCTTTCCAGCATGCCCTCCAGCTTGCTGACGACGGTCGCTTCCTGGCGGTCGTCGAATTTGAGTATCTGTTTCAATCCGAGCGCGAGGTGCGGAAGGTAGAGCACCATGTAATTACGCTTGCGCTCGTGCTCCGCCTGCTTTCTCCGTCGGCTGAGAAATACCGAGAGCCTGCGCCCGCATTCCTGCAGCGCGAATGTTATCTCCTTGATGATCTCGGGATAATGGGCGATGGCCTCCTTGCTTTCGCTGGTGAACGGCACCCACACGCTGGCCATGTGCACCATCACGATCATCGGGCCCAGGGGCATTGAGCCGCGGGGCTGGGGAAGGCCGTAGTTCTTCCAGTTAACCCCTGTCATCGCCTTGGTGATGGCGCAGGCGCCAGACATGTGAAGCAGCGGCACCTTGTTGGCGAATCGCATCAGCCGCACCGGCTGCTCTGCCTTGAGGTCGTCATTCGCACCCGGCCGCGCATAGGCAAGTCCCGCCTCTATCTGGAACGGGTTGCCGCGGTAGACCTCCGGGCCGCGCGTGATCGAGGTGTAGAATTCCGCCTGTATCTCCTTCTGCAGGCCCGCAATGATCTGTTCCTCTCCGATCGGGGTGAGGCAGTCGGTGGGCGGCCGCATCAGCTTGGTTGCGCCGATGGCCGTGAAGAGCGATTCGGCTTCCCTGAGCGCCACTTGGGCGGGGCGCGCCTTGGGATTGAGGCCTGCGCGCTCGCAGATTTCCTGCGCGGCGCGGTCGCTGACTCTGGAGAAGTCGTGGGCGAGCGCCGACTTCAAATTCTTAGACGATGAATCTTTGAGCATCTGCATCAGCATTCCCAGCTCTACACCGTGCGGGTGCGGCCTGATTTCCGACGGCTGGTCCGGTATCCTGGAAGAGCCCCGCTTGAAGGTGATCCAGGGCGCTTCCACCCCGTCGGTTGGCGCCGCAGCCTCGTTTCCATTTTCGAGGTTTTGCGCGAGTGTGATGCGGTAATGCAACTGAAGATGGGGGTTGATGATGGCGCACTGTTTCAGGTATTCATCAACTGAGAGTTTTCCCCGGACATAGGCGGCTTCCATCTCCATGCTCACGCACGTGCCATGCGGGTGTTCGATCGGATCCTCCGGCTTGCCATCCTGATCATACGGGTGGAACAAGGGCTGCCAATCGAGCTCTTCATCCTTGAGAATGGCGGGCTTGTTCGACCGGGTGTCCATCTGAACTTCAATGTGATGGGCTGTCTTTGCCTTGTTGATTTTCGACTGGATGATGGTTGACGTGCCCGTGGTCAGCTGGCCGTACATGCCCGCCGCGCTTATGCCTATTCCCTGCTGTCCCCTGGACATGCGCAACCGGTGGAACTTGGAACCGTATAGCAGCTTCGCGAATATCTTGGGTATCTGGGCGCGGACAATTCCCGGCCCGTTATCAAGCACGGTCACGCGAAAGCGCCTGGGGCTGGTCTGCCTGATCTCGACGCTTATTTCGGGCAGAATCCCCGCCTCGTCGCAGGCATCGAGAGAGTTGTCAACGGCTTCCTTGACGGCCGTCAGAAGCGCCTTGCGCGGGCTGTCGAATCCCAGCAAGTGCCGGTTCTTGAGGAAGAATTCGGAGACTGATATTTCCCGTTGATTTCTCGCCATCATCTCAGATGTTGAAGCCGCTGTCTTTTTCTTTGCCATGTTGTAACTCCTACGGCATGTTCTTGAGCTTGCGATTTGTCCACGCCCCGCCGAGAAGCGCCATGAGCAGGCCTATGACCAGCCATTGCTGCCACAGGCTGACGACTTTCGACTGCTCTTCCTCTATGGCCGCAATTCGAAGCGAGGAGAGACCATTGTTCATGTCATCCAGATCGCGGAAGAAAGACCCGCCGCCGGACTGTGCCAGCATTTCAAGGACGTTGGCGTTGCTCGGGCGCGGCGCCGTCTCGTGCGAATGCGCCAGCACGAAGAAGGATATGGGATCGCTTATCGCCTTGTCCTCTGTATCCCGTGCAGCGGCCACCGCCGTGTAATGTCCCGGAAGGTCCGGCGCGAAATCGAGCGCGAAGCCGCTGAAGCTTTCGCCGGAAGGCGTTATGATCTGCCTGCGCGTCATCGGGAAAGGCACTTCGCGCTCATCGGGAAATGTGATGCTCACCTCCACCACTTCGGGGGCCTTGTCCTCCGACTCCGGCGGCCGTGCGTCGAGCTCGATCTCCTCGCCAAGGAACAGGCTGTCACGGTCCGCGAACAGGTGGATGAGCTTTCTGTCAACTATATCGTCCTCATCGGGAAGCATCCACGCGGTGAGCTGTGTCCAGAATCGAGGGTAAGGCTTGGTCTGGAGCGTTTCTGCGGAGAGCTGCCAGCGCCAGAGTGAATCGGTGAAAATGGCGGCTACCTTGCCTTCACCATAGCGGTGGCTCATGACCATTGGCTGGGTGCCGCTGGGCGTTTCCACCTCGGCCAGCACTTGTGCGCCAAGGGAAGGAGTCGCATCCGGAAAGATGGAGAGAACCGAGGGGAGCGCATCCCAGGTTGAGGCGTCGCCGGCGAAAGCGGGGTGGGCGCGGGCCTCGTCGGTGATGTGGACAGAGAAGGCCTCGGTCGATACTTTCGATTCGAGCGGCTCGTAGGCGTGGGAAATAACAGGCAGTATTTTGCGCAGCGAGGTCTTGGTGAATCCGTCCTCACTCCATCCCTTGTTGCCGCCGAGAAGGATCAGGCTTCCGCCCGTTTCCACAAAACGCACCAGATTGTCAGCGCGCTGATCCGTCAGCTCCGCGGCGTCGAGGTTGCCTAGTATGACCACCTTGAAGTTGGCCAGCTCGGACTCAGTCATGTTCGCCGTCACGTCGCCCGCCGGGGTTCCGTTTCTTGGCTGGCCGTCCGGGCCGATGAAGAATATGGTGGGGGTCACGTCCTGGCTGGCTAATAGCGCCCGGCGGAGAAATTTGTATTCCCAGCGCGGCACTCCCTCGACGTACAGCAGGCGGTTGCTGTCCTCCGCCACGTGCACGGACACTATGAACTCGTTGTCATTGGTGTTTGCCTCCCCGGGCAGCGGGGGCGCAAAGATCCGGTAATTGAAAACTCCCGGAAGCGGATGGTCGAGTTTGAACACCACTTCCCGGGATCCGCCCTCTTGCGGAATCCGGGTTGGTGTCTCTTCCTCCATCACGCCGTCCTTGAAAAGTTGAACGGTGACGGGATGCGAGCCCGCGCCCTGCCCGTAGATAATCGCTTTGAGCTCGGTGGTCCAATTTCGCGTGGCGCGGAGCGGTGTGGCCACGGCTTCAATTCGCAGGTCCGGGGGCAGCTCCCAATCGGTATCGTCTTCAAGACGCACGGTGTGAATGGGGAAGGGGAGAGGAGCGGAAGCCCATTCGTCGAATGCCTCGCGGGTATCCAGACCGTCGCTCAGCAGCAGGATGCCGGCAACGTTCAGTCCGGTATATCTGCCGGCAATTTCTTTAAGCGAATCCCTGAGCCTGGTCGCCGATCCGGTAGGGCTGAGAGAGTCGGCATCGGAGAGTTTCAAGCTCTGCCCGACCTTTGAGGCGAACGGAACCAGCTCGATGTCGCATTCCTGGCCCACGATGCTCGTCCACGGCATCTTGAGAGCCTCCCGGGCCGAGTCCCAGCGGTTCGCCGTCTCTTCGGTCGGCGCTATGGTCATGCTCTGCGATATGTCGAATGCGATGACGAATCGCGGTTTGAGAAGTTCTGTTACCACGTCCCGTTTGCCGGGCTGGAGCATGATCCAGAACAGCAGGATGACCGATAGAATGAACAGGAGTGAAAGCAACGCCGCGTCGCGCCGGTTCTGGATGAAAAGCCAGGCGCTGTAGAGCCCGATTCCAGCCGTCGCCAGGCTGATGACTATGATCCAAAAAAGGGGTATCGAGTATTCAAAGAAAATCATTTTTCAGCCCTCCCCGCCGCGGCCGGGGCCGCCGGTGAAGCAATCCCGCTCAATTTGCCCGAGCTCGTTATTCTGAGCTTACTGCTCAGGTTGGGCTTGTTGCGGAACAGCAGGTTGGCGTAATAGAACTCCATGCCTATCAGAACGGCTGCGATAAGCAACAGGTATTCCCCGTAGGTGCGCCCGATCCGGTGCTCCTTGATCGCCTGTTCTAGTGCTTCGCGGTCCGTCACCACGTGAAGATTGGATACTTTCAACAGGTCCCGGAGCCGCTCTGGATCGAGAGGTGTCAAATCCGATTCCTCGCGCGGGAAATTGACGGCAAGCGCAGGCTGGGTAACGGCATCGTCGCGGCCGGCGACCGAGTAGATCCCGGGCTCCATCAGCTCGGCCGCATAGGTGATCGTGCGGCCAGTCTGGATGGTGCTCCTGATGGGAACTGGCCGGGACCTGGGGTCAAGAAGCGTCGAGTCCGCGTCGAACGTCGGCAGCGCCTGGTTGATGGCGAAGGAGTCGCTGCTCCAGACGAACGGCGGCTGGGCGCCAACTTTTGCGCTGTATTCCACGATCTGCATCATGAGCGGCAGGTAGTAGGGCGAAAGCGGGAAGCTGCTCCATGCACGGTCTGCGGTGATGCTGAACATGAGGATGCTGCCCCGCCCGAAATTGCGCTGCATCAGAAACGGCCGGTCATCTCCGGCGGATACCAGCATGATGGCGTCCTCGGCAAGCTTTTCCCATGCCAGGCTTCGCTGAATGCTTAGTTGCGGGATGGCCAGGCTGTCGCGCATCGGTTCAAGCAGCGGGTGCTGGGGCTGGCTCCAGATGAGTACGCGGCTGCGCTCGACGTTCGGATAGTCCCTGATCTCGGAAGGCGTGCCGGGCAGTCCGGACCATGCCCGGTAGTCGTCCATCGTTGCCCGCGAGCCGGGAAATATAACCAGCAGCCCGCCGGCGGCAGCATATTGCTCCAGCGCGCTCACGGCCTGGCCGGGCAATGGAAGAGCATTGACGAGTAAGATGCAGGAATAGGACGAGAGGGATGACTCGTTCGACATCTGGTCGCTGCTTATACATCGAGGCTCGACGCCGCCAGAGCCGGCCGTCAATGCCGCCTTAAGGAACAGAATGTCCTGTTCGCTTCCAACAATGAGAGTCGGCAGCTGGTCCTTGACGTTGATGAGGAAGTGGAAGACATTGTCCTCCGGGAGATTATCTTCAGGCGTTTCTATCCGGCCGCGGTGTATGCCCGGCGGTTGCGGGGGGATGACGAAGGAGGCGGAACGTTCCGAGCTCAGCTGAATCGGATGGCGCGCAATCTCCATGTCGTTGATGAAGAGGGTTGCCGCGGTGTCGGAACCGCCCCCGCTGTGCTCCACACGGGCCTCCAGGCGCGAGGAACTGCCTACGAACATGAAGGGCGGCGTCAGTTCCACTCTGCCTGCCGCGACGTTGGCGGGCGAGGGGACCCCCAGCATGGCCACGAAAATCGCGGTGCGGCTGTCCAGCGAGGCGGGATTCCACTTGCCGGTTGAGCGCGGCGCCGCAGGTTCGTCAGCCCCGCCCTCGCCGTCATCTCCTGCGCCGGATTCACCCTTCAGCGTGTGTTCATCGAAATCCCTCCATTGCAGGGCCTGGTTGTCGGTGAGGATGAATATCTCGCGCTCGCGCCGCTGCGGCGCCAGGGTGAGCGCATTGTGGGCCGAGGTCAGCGCATCGGCCATGCTGCAGGACTCGAATCGCGGCTTGAGTCCTTCAAGCTGGGCTGTTGCCCGCTCGTGGTCGCCGACCGGCTCCGCGATGAGAGGGGTCGGAATATCGCCCGCGAGATAGATACATATCTTGTCGTTCGACTCGAGCCCCTTGATTATCGCCTCTGCCGTCTCGAGGGCCCTCTCCCACGCCGTCTGTCTGGCCGCGAGATAGTTCATGCTGTAGGAGACATCGAGAACGATGGCGATGTCGCGCTGGGCTTTTCCGAGAAAGTCGAGGCCGCGCGCGCGGAGGACGGGCATTGCGAACCCCAGTCCGAGCAGGGCCATAATGGCGGTGCGCATGAGCCAAAGCAGAAGGTTTTCAAGGCGGATCCTGCTGGAAGAGCGTTTGTCAGCTATCTTCAGGAAACGCAGAGTGGGAAACACCTGCGAGACAACCCGCCTCTTCTGCAGCAGATGCAGGATGAGGGGGACCAGCGCTCCAATTGCAGCGGCTATCAGAAATAGTGGCGCACCAAACATGAAAAAATTCCTATTTTGACAACCGGCGCCGCTCCTGCAGGTATGCCCTGGCAAAGTTGTCCACCGGCTGGTCCGTCCTGGCCAGGCGATAGTCAATGCGCAGCGCGGCGCACATCTTGCGGTACTGCTCAAGGAACGCGCCGAAGGCCTCCCTGTAGGTCGGGGCAATGCTCCGGGTGTTGACGCTCAGCTTCTCGCCGGTCTCAAGGTCTACGAACTCGCAGCTCTGCTTGAATGAAAGATCTATCTCCATGGGATCCAGCACGTGCAGGACGATGACGTCGTGGCGCTGCTTGCGCAGGTGCGCGAGAGAGGCCTGGATGGATTTCTCGTCTCCAAGCAGGTCCGATATCACGATGATCAGCCCGCGCCTGCGGATTGAGCCGGCGATTTCATGAAGCGCTTCTCCTATGGCTGATCCCGAGGACGGCGGACGGGCCTGGATCTGCTTGAGCATGTCGTTGAGGTGACGGAGTGAATTGCGCGCGTCCAATCGCACGTCAACCTTGTCCGCATGGAGGTACAAACCGACCGAATCGCGCGACTTGACGATCACATAGGCCATGGCGGCCGCCAGGCGGCAGGCGAACTGGTGCTTGGTCACGTCTCCGCTGCCGTAGTCCATGGATGCGCTCCGGTCAAGCGCTATGTAGACGCGCAGGTTGGTCTCATCGTCGAAGCGCTTGATGAAGAACCTTTCTGTGCGTCCGAACACCCGCCAGTCAATGTGCTTAGGATCATCGCCTATGGCATATGCCTTGTGGTCGGCAAACTCGGAGCTCAACCCGCGAAGCGGGCTCCTGTGCGCGCCGGCCAGATTGCCCTCCACCACGTATCTCGAAAGCAGCACCTGGCGGCTCAGCTTGTTGCGCTCCTGTGCGTTGAGGAAAAAAGCGATACCCTCGGCCGGCGGGGACGCCTTCTTCCGGGCCGGCTGACCGGGTTCGCTGGCGTGTTTCAGCTTGATTTTTTTGAACAACGACATTCTTCTACCTCGGAATAGGCATCACCCGCCAGTGCTGGCGGTCGCACACTATGACGAGCCTCTCGCCAACATAGGCGAGAAACACGCCTTCAACTATGGAACCTCGCTGGATCACCACGGCGGCATCCGATTTGGCGTCCGCGCCTGTTCGCAGGAATTGAACGAGGGGAGATCCGCCGCCCGCGCCTCCCATAACCCGCGCCGCTTCAAGGCGAATGAGGTCCGCGTATGGAACGGCAAGCGCCTTGTCTAGTTCGGACAAGTCCCCGAGCATGGGACTCTCGATGCTGTATTTCTGTCCGCGAAACCCGGAGATGCTCTTAAATTCCAGAGTCTTGTAAGCCCATTTCCTGCCCCATCGGTCGCTCTCCGGCGGGCGGTCTGACGCCGGAATGCGGGGATGGGTTGCAATCTGCGCAAGGGCGTCGGGATAGCGCACCTCCATGCGATAGTACATTTTCAGCGCCCGTTTAACGTCTTCCATGTCGAGGCGAGTTAGCCAGGCCCGCGCCAGTTCCCTTGCCGCGGCGTGGACGGGATCGCCCGATCCGCGCATCCATTCCGAAAAGATGCTGCGCGCTTCATCGGTGCGTCCGGTCTTGAGTAGATGCCACGCGGAGATGGTCTGTGCAACGGCGATAAACGGATCGCCCTGGTTCGCCTTGACGAACGCATCGCAGGCGGCGATAATAGCCGCGTGATCGCCGGGATTGTTCGTGCCGGTCTGCCAGAGCGTCCAGACGCCGCGCTCGTTCGCCGCCTGTGTCGCGAGAGCGAGAGAAAGAAACAGACAGGCAGCGGCGCACGCCCTGCCGATCAATGAGTGAATACGAGGATCCATTACTGCGTCCCGGTCTTGGCGCGCTCTTCCTTGCGGCGCTTGAGTTCGCGTTCCAGGAATTCACACCAGGCCAGGGGGCCCTGCCCCTCCAGAATGGCGGCGCGATGCTGAAGAAGATCCCTGTCGCGGTAGCTGAGGTTGATGGGCCGCGGCCCATCAGTGAAGCTGTAGAACTTGCCGTCGGGATTCGTCTCGTAATGCATCTCCTTTCCGGCGGCCGGGCTGAGGCGGTCCTTGTGTCTCACTATCACGGGATCAAGCCGTATGGTGTTCTTCTTCTTGTCAACCTCAACCACCCTTCCGGTGAGCGCCACTGCATCGCCCAGCTTGCTTGCCGGCTCTTCGAGGAGCTTGGAGATTGACACGGGCTGGTCCACTGTGACCACCACGTCCATGAGGGAGGACGGTTCGAAGGCCGTGATGTGGATGGCGATCTGGCCCTGTTCATTCGTCACCGTTTGGATTTCCATGATCTGGAGGTAGCGGAAGAAATGCGGACGCCCCTTGGCTTCCTCGAAAACCGCGTTCCGCTCGGTATCGGTCCTGGCCTCGGAATAGTATAGCGCGAACTCGTTCCCGTTCGACGTGCGCGCCGCCGCCGTGCCCGCCGCGCAGACCGTTAAAAGCAGGATCAGTAATAATCGCAGTTTCATGGCTGTTTGCAGAATTACCGGTCGGGACGGCCGGTTCCAGCGTCGTCCAATTACGGTGGAGACGGCGGTCTCCGCCGTTACACACCGACTAATATACGTTAGCGTATTCACACCGATGGATACTATGCCTGATGAGTTGATCAGGTCAGTGCGTTACCGAATACATCAGGATGTTCTGTCCTATCTGTATGGCCGCGGCATCGTTATATCCGCGGGCATAAGGACTCTGCGACATCTCCCAACCGCCTGCCAGCGCGAAAGGACTGTAGACAACCGCGTAGTGCCCGTCCATCTCCACGCCCTCGAGCCTTGGCGGTATGCTCGCCGAGCCTGCTTCCTGCATCAGTGCCGGGGTAACCCCCACGTGCTGTATATCATTCGGCTCCCTGAATATGAAGGCCTCAAGAGGGATGGCTTCCATTTTGTGCTCCGGCATTACGGATTGGATCATCCTGCGAAATGCGAGGTCGAAGCCCTTCCTCCCGCAGCATGCTTCTCCGAAGAGCATTCCTCCTCCTTGCAGGTAGTTTCGAAGGGCAGAGATCTCCTCGGGCTTGAGTTCGAAGTATTCATGACCGGTGATGTAGATCAGCGGCGCCGCGAAGATGTCCGGGTTCGTGAGCGGCATCTCGCGCAGAGCGAACTTGACCGGTATGCCGGTGCGACGGTTGAACGACTGCAGCAGCACGGAGATCCCGGCGTGCCGGGTCTTCCATACGCCGCTGTACTGGATCTGGGCGATGGACACCTTGTCCGTCAGTGGCTCTTCGGAATCCACAAAATTCATAGCCTGCGCCGCGTTCTTGGCCCATGCCCGCATTGAGGATGCATAGGTTAGGATGTTTACGCCGAGCTGGAAAGCGGATTCAGGAAGGTAAGCCTGGTATTCCGGCTTGACGTCGCCTTCCCAACCCACGGCCATGCCCCAGCGCGAGACCAGCGCCACCACGCGGCAGTTGATCTCGATTGCGTCGAACCAAGGCTCGTTTCCGCGGTAGCCTGCGGCAGCCACGGCCGGCGTGTATTGGACGCGATCCACGTCATAATAGGAGTGGAATATGGGGTGGTCGGATGTGAGACGCTGTAGCGGCTGCTCAGGAAAAATCTCACCGAGTTCCTTCACAACGGAGCTGTAGAACGGCATGGAGCCAAGGCCCGTGTTGAATATGATCATGCCCCCGTTAAGCATGTATTCCCGAAGCTTCTCCCGATCCACAACAGCCAGGTCAAACCTGTAGTGGCCCGATCTGAAAAGAACCGGGTTCTGCTCGGGATCGGTGCTGACTTCCTGCCAAGTGCGGACGTCCATCTGGAAGTTCGCGCCGGCCTGCTCACTCATGCCCTTGAGAAGGTTGTTGACGTCGTTCGGCGTGGCGTTCCAGTAGACATCGCGGCCATACAGTTCGGCGCCGCTCTGGGCGAATGCATCCATGCCCGGCCAGGAGAGAGTAGCGGCGACTGCCGAGGCCATGACGAGTGCACGAAATATCCTGTTCTTACGCCCATACTGATGAGCTGGAATCATGTTGAACTCCCTCCTCGGATTATTCAGGAACTCGACTCGTATCTGAAATTCATAGCAGATGATCTGTTCGGATGCAAGGGTGAAGTAATCCGGCCGCTAAATTTAACGTTCACGAACTAGCCAAATGTATTTGAAATTCGTTTTGGTGTAAAGCCGCGTTAGTGAAGT
>CAYWJE010000054.1:0-16698 GCA_964458525.1 uncultured Verrucomicrobiota bacterium | reverse complement strand
GTGCCTCAGTGTCTCCGTGGTGAAAAATTGGGTTGCCTGCCCGTAGTGCTTGCGCACAGGCGCTGCAGGCGGGCGGGGGGATCCCGCATTAGCTATGAACAAAGACATACAGGAAGATATTGCAGCGGCATTGAGATCCTTGCTCGGCCGCGACCCGCGCAGCGTGACGCAGCTCAAGGGCGGCGTCAACAACGTGTGCATCAAAGTTGATGACGGGGCGGACGCGCTGCTGGCGAAGAAGTACTTCCGCCACAAAGGAGACCGGCGCGACCGCCTGAATACAGAATTCTCCATGCTGTCCTTCCTGTGGAAAAACGGCTTGCGATGCATCCCGGAGCCAATCATGAAAGACGATCGGCTGAGCATCGGCCTGTACCATTTCGTTGAAGGCACGAGACCTGGAGCTGACGAAATTGATCGCGCCGACGTGATGCAGATGCGCGACCTGCTCGGCGCCATGTGGGATCTGAAATGTCGACCCGGAGCCGAAAGCCTGGCACCCGGATCGGATGCCGCCTTCAGGATGCAGGACTACGTTGACTGCATTCAAAGGCGATTTGATCTTGTTCGGCACTGCGCCGATTCCGACAACGTCATGCTGGCTTTCCGCGAATTCGTGGAGAAAAGAATGGCGTCCGCTTACCGGCTGCTTCTTGACCGATTCAGAGAGAAGAGGACGCAGGCCGGTCTTGACCCGGCGGCGGAATTGCAGGCTGCGGAAAGAACGCTGAACCCGGCCGACCACGGGTTTCACAACGCCATTCGCCGTCCCGACGGATCGCTGGTGTTTATTGATTTCGAGTATGCCGGGTGGGACGATCCAGCGCAGATGATATGCAACGCCTGCCTCCAGTCGGAGGCGCCCATACCTCGCCAGCTTATAGGCTTCTTCCTGCGCGCAATGCTCAAAAGACTGGCAGCCGGGCCTGAACTTATTAAACGAATTGAGATCGTTTATCCCTTGCTTGCATTCAAGTGGTGCCTTATTATGCTCAATGAATTTTTACCAGTATCGGATGAAAGGCGTAAGTTTGCCGGGGCCGACCCCAAATCGCGGCGCGCCGCTCAATTGCAAAAGGCGCGGAAACAGCTTGAAAAGGTGGAGGCGTTTCTCGCCGGCGACGATCTCGCGAACGAACTAAAGCTTTGATCCGACGATCTGGAGCCGGCGGTCCCCGCCGGACCGTATCTGGAGCCGGCGGTCCCCGCCGGATATCCAGAAAAGCAGATACGGCGGGGACCGCCGTGTCCAAAGGGAAATACGGCGGGGACCGCCTGCCGCCCGCCTGCAGCGCTTAGAGCGCAGCGATTGCCTGCCCGCAGTGCTACAGCGTTGCAGGCGGGCGGGCAGGCAGTGCTTACGCACAAGCGTTGTAGGCAAGCCGTGTCCAGGGAGCGAGACGGATGGAGAGATATAATGGATGGAGACAGAAAAGCTCATCACCATCCAGCGCATCCTCCACCTGTTCGGCGTCATAATTGCCCGATTATTTTGTTGGTTACAGTTTGCGTTTTGAATCGCGCCATTCGGCTAGATAATAAAAAAGCAACAGAGTCCGTTACCAAGGCCTGGCGCAACTGCACACACTGGCGAGTTGGCGAATATGTAGTCATGCCCGATCATGTGCATTTCTTCTGTGTGCCTGATGTCCGAGAATATCCGCCAATTCGGCGATGGGTTGGATTTTAGAAAAGAGAGGTCGGAAAACTTCAGACTGAATTGAAATCAGTATTCATGGAGGATTGTTGGGATACTCAGATGCGCAGCAGGGAACACTATAATGAGAAATTGTCTTATGTGCGTCGCAACCCGGAACGCAGAAGTTTGGTAGCGGCATGGAGTGAATGGCCATATCGCGGAAAGATTTTTGATATTGGATGGTTCTGATCTGGAGCCGACGGCATGCCAGGCGTAGCTTTGGCGAAGACTGGTCCCCGCCGGACCGTATTTGGAGCCGGCGGTCTCCGCCGGATATCCAGAAAAGAAGATACGGCGGGGACCGCCGTGTCCAAAGGGATTGAGATGGAACAGAAATCGGACAAGCGAGCAATAGAGCAGCGAAGGGAAGTTCTGCGAATATTTTCCTGCAGCAAGAGGGGGCACATCGGGTCCACCTTCTCCCTGCTCGACATCGTGCGGGTGCTTTATGACGACATTCTGCGATTCGATCCCGGGCATCCGGACTGGGTGGACCGCGACCGGTTCATTCTCAGCAAGGGGCATGGCTGCCTGGCGCTGTACCTGCTCCTGGCGGAAAAGGGCTTCTTTCCCGCAAGCGAGCTTGAGCGTTTCTGCGGCTTCAACTCCATGCTCGGCGGCCATCCCGAGAAGGGCAAGACGCCGGGCGTTGAAGCCAGCACCGGCGCGCTCGGGCACGGGCTTTCCATCGGAATAGGTTGTGCCCTCACCGCCCGGATTGACAAGAGGAATTACAGGACCTTCGTCCTCATGGGAGACGGAGAGTGCAACGAGGGCAGCGTGTGGGAGGCCGCCATGAGCGCGGGGAAACACAAGCTCTCAAGCCTGACGGCCCTCATTGACTACAACAAGATGCAGTCCTACGGCCCGGTGGACGAAGTGCAAAAGCTGGAGCCGTTTGCAGACAAGTGGCGCAGCTTCGGTTTCGCCGTGAGGGAGGTTGATGGACACGACATCAACGCTCTTCGCAAGATTCTGAGTGACGTCCCCTTCGATGAATCCAAGCCGGGCTTGCTAATATGCCATACCGTCAAGGGGAAGGGCATTCCCTCAATTGAGAACAACGCCGCATGGCACCACAAGAGCCGGCTTACCGACGAAGAGGTGGCCGGCCTCATGAAGGAACTGGAGGGCATGGAATGAGAAAAGCCTGTCTTCTCAGCATCTATGATCTCGCTCGCGCTGATGAGAGGGTGGTCTTCATCGGCTCCGACATCACCCGCCGCGACCTCGAGAAATTTTCTTCCGAGTTCCCTGAACGCTTCTTCCTTGAGGGAGTGTACGAGGCGCACCTCATCGGCATGGCAGCCGGCATGGCGCTTAGCGGGAAGATCCCGTATCTGAACACGATCGCAACCTTTCTCACCCGCCGCTGCTACGAGCAGATCGTCATTGACCTGGGAATGCAGAACCTCCCCGTCCGGCTCATAGGCAGCGGCGGCGGAACGGTCTATGCCCCGCTCGGATCAACACACCTCGCGAACGACGATATTGCCATAATGCGCGCCGTTCCAAACATGACGATAGTTGCGCCCTGCGATGCCGAGGAGATGAAGAGGTTCATGCCTAAGACCCTGTCATGGGACAGGCCGATTTACATAAGGCTTGCAAAAGGAAACGACCGCGTGGTATCGAGCAACACAGTGCCTTTCGAAATAGGCAAGGCCATCTCCATGCGCGACGGCGGCGACGTTCTGTTCGTGACCACAGGGATCACGACGCAGGTCGGATTGGACGCAGCAGAGCTGCTCGCCAGTAAAAACGGCATTTCCGCCGGCGTCCTGCACGTTCACACCGTTAAACCTCTTGATGTCGGGCAACTGCTCGAATGCGCCGCCCGCGCGAAAGTCGTCATAACCGCCGAGGAGCACACTCTCATAGGGGGACTGGGCAGCGCCGTGGCGGAGGCCATCATGGATGCGGGCATTGCCGGCGGAATGAAGTTCGCCCGGCTCGGCTTCCCGGACGTGTTCACCGACGATTTCGGATCCCAGAACGAGATCATGGGAAAGCACGGATTGAGCGCCAAACATCTCGCCGAAAAGGCCAGAGAGTTGCTGGAGAGGAAGTGAGGTTTTTTTCCTATGGAGCCGGCGGTCCCCGCCGGACCGTATCTGGAGCCGGCGGCATGTCGACCATAGCCTATGTGACGGTTGGTCTCCGCCGGAAAGAATAAAAAACGGCGGGGACCCGCCTGCCCGCAATCGCTGCGCTCAAGCGCTGCAGGCGGGCCGTCTCCAGGATAAAGAAATGATCAGGAACACAAATGCTAACTCAAATTGACTTCTTCCAGGAATACAACAAATCCACCGGCAGGGACTACGTCGGCAGGGTCACCGCCAATGACAAGGCCGAGTGCGCGGAAGTCGCCGTCAAGTGGGGTCAAGACTATTGGGACGGCGATCGAAAATACGGATACGGCGGCTACAAGTACGACGGGCGCTGGCTACCCCTCGCAACGAGGATAGCCAGGCACTACGGGCTCAAGGCGGGCGACAGGATACTTGATGTCGGCTGCGGCAAAGGTTACATGCTGTTCGAGTTCACCCGCGCGGTGCCCGGCCTGCTTGTTGAGGGTCTTGATATTTCTCAATATGCCATTGATCACGCAAAGGAGGAAGTCAAACCCGTTCTCAGGCAGGGCCATGCACGCAGCCTGCCCTATGAAGACAACTCCTTTGATTTTGTGTTCTCCAATACAACGCTCCACAACCTCGAACCGCAGGATCTTGACAAGGCCATTCGCGAGATTGAGCGGGTCGGCAGGAAGCACAAGTACATCTGCGTCGAGTCCTACAGAAACATGCAGGAAAAGGTCAACCTTCTCTACTGGCAGCTCACTTGCGAAGCTTTTTACTCGCCAGCCGGCTGGCTGTGGTGGTATAAGCACTGCGGTTACACGGGGGATTACGGCTTCATCTATTTCGAATAAGAAAGGAATTCTTTCGTGGGCAATCTCTACACTAAGATGAAGATATTCCATTTCAAGGAGAAGGTTGACTCCCTGCCCTTGCGCGTGCCCGCCATCCTGCCGCCCATTCATATACGCATCAAGCCCACAAACGTGTGCGGGCATAATTGCCGTTATTGCGCCTACAGAAAGGACAACCTTCAGCTCGGAAAGGACATGGTGGCAAGGGACTTTATTCCGCGGGAAAAGATGCTGGAAATTGCCGACGACATAGTCGCGATGGGCGTCAAGGCTGTCACCTTCAGCGGCGGCGGAGATCCTTTCTGCTATCCATTCCTTCTCGATACAGTCAAACGGCTTGACGAGGGAGACGTGAAATTCGCGGCGCTCACAAACGGATCACGACTGAACGGCGAACTCGCAGAATTTTTCGCCGACAGGGCGCGATGGATCAGGATATCAATGGACGGATGGAACGCCGCAAGTTATTCGGAATACCGCGGCGTCGGCGCGGACGAATTTGCAAAAGTGACAGGGAACATAAGAGATTTCAAAAAAATAGGATCGAAGTGCTACATGGGCGTCTCCATCATAGCGGACAAGATCAACGCTGCGCACATTCACGAACTAATCAAGATGCTCCACGGGATCGGCGTTGACAGTGTGAAAGTGTCGCCTTGCATAGTCAGCGATTCGGGCGTCGAGAACAATGAGTATCACGCGCCCGTGGCGGAAATGATCAAGACCGGGATAGCCAGCGCCAAGCGTGAATTCCAATCCGACGCTTTCGAGATATTCGACTCCTACCACAAGCAGCTTGAAGCTTTCAACAAAAGCTACACGTGGTGCCCCTACCAGCAGATACTGCCAGTCATCGGGGCGGACCTCAATGTCTACCCCTGCCAGGACAAGGCATACAATCTCGAATCCGGCCTGCTTGGATCGCTGAAGCACCAGCGGTTCAAGGATTTCTGGTTCTCAGACAAAAACGTGTTTTTCAAGATCAACCCGTCCCGCGACTGCAACCATCACTGCATCTCCCACGAGCGGAACAAGCTCATCCTGGAATATCTTGACGCGGACACGGGACACCTGGAATTCGTTTGACGAGGAGCCGGTTGGGCATGAACAAGAGAGAAACAAACCCTGCGCTCCGGAAGGCCCTGCTGCTGGGCCATTCCGGGTTCATCGGCTCGCACCTGGCCTCTTCATTCGAAAAACATTCGCCGGACATCGAGCTGACAGGCAGGTCCCTGCCCGATTTTGACCTGACCGATCCCGCGGCGCCGGAACGGCTTTCAGGCCTGCTGGACGAACATACTGTCGTGATCATGCTTTCGGCAATCAAGCGCCAGTTCGCCGACGATATAGAAGCCTTCAACTCCAACCTCTCCATGGTGATGAATCTGTGCAGGGCTCTTCGCTCCAGGCCGGCGGGACGCATGATCTACCTCAGCTCTGCGGCAGTGTACGGCGAGGATATTCACAACACCGCCATAACGGAAAATACACCCGTCTGCCCTACATCCTTCTACGGGACGGCCAAATTCGCGGCGGAGCGCCTGCTGTGGAAGACGTGCGCCGGGGTTGAAAGCTGTTCGCTGCTTGTCCTGCGTCCACCCACCGTCTACGGACCGGGCGACATGGGCAACACCTATGGACCAGCCGGTTTCATAAAAGCGGCAATTGCCAACGAGCCGGTCACGCTATGGGGCGAAGGCGATGAACTGCGCGACTTTGTTTTCGTCGAAGACATGGCTGAGATTATCCGCCACCTCGCGCTCGGCAGCCATGAAGGAGTTCTCAACATTGCAACAGGAAAGAGCTGTTCGTTCAGGGAAATGCTTGATATCATTGTCAGCTTAACATCGAAGCAGATCGTCGTCAATTCGCGGCCCCGCACGAAACAGAAGGTTGACAACGTGTTCGTGAACAAACGACTCAGATCAGTCCTGCCCAGGTTCGTATTCACCGATATGCGCGCCGGGATTTCCCGAATGATGCCCGGATAAGGAGAGGAACAAATGAGCGCCTGCCTGATGTGCAAAAACCCATCCGTTGCCGACCTGCTGAGCTTCCCGCCCCAGCCGATCTCAAACCGCTTTCTCAAGGATCCCTCCGGACGCGAATTTCTGCACCCCATGAAGATAACCGGGTGCCCGGCGTGCGGACTCGTGCAACTGACCGATCCGGTTCCGTGCGCGGAACTCCTTCCCCGCTACGACTGGATCACGTACAACGAGCCGGAAGGACACCTCGACGACCTGGCCGACATCATAGCATCCCTGCCGGGTATCAGCAGGAGCTCCACTATCTGCGGAACGAGCTTCAAGGACGATTCGCTGCTGCGCCGCATGAACGAACGGGGCATTCCCGGCACATGGCGTCTGGACCCCGACGGCGACCTGGGCATCAGGGAGCGCTCTGCCGGGGTTGAAACCGTACAGAACAGGATCAGCCCGGAGACCGCCCGGGCCGCAGCGACGAAGCACGGAAGGGCGGATATCGTGATCGCCCGCCACATTCTGGAACACGCCTACGATATGCAGCAACTTCTGGAGGGACTCAACTGCCTTGGCAAGAAAGATAGCTATCTGGTGATCGAGGTTCCTGACTGCGAGCGCGCCTTCCGCACACTTAACTACACAACACTGTGGGAAGAACATCTCGCATATTTCACTGGGGCAACATTCAGCCGGATCTTCCCCCTGCACGGATTCGAAATTCTACGAATGGAACGGTACCCCTACCCATTTGAAGATTCACTCGTATGCATCAGCAGGCGGACCGGGGCGCGCTCGACGTCAGGCTGCGACAGCGGAGCTGCGGAAGACGAGATAGCGCTCGCGATGAAGTTCGCCAACTCATTTGAAGCCCGCGCTGAAGCCATACGCACTCACCTCCGCGAAGTCCGCTCCCGGGAGGGGCCGGTCGCCATCTTCGGAGCAGGGCATCTGACCTGCATCTTCATAAATCTGTTCGATCTTGCTTCCCTCGTGGATTTCGTGGTTGACGACAATCCCAACAAACGCGATCTTTTCATGCCGGGCTCACGCCTTCCGATCCGCGAATCCTCCGCGCTGATGGAAGAAAGAATACGGTTGTGCCTTATGTGCCTGAGCCCCGAGAGCGAGGAAAAGGTGATCCGCAATAATGGGGCATACACGCGGGGCGGGGGCAGGTTTGAATCCGTTATACCCTCCAGCGCCCGGGCGATGGGGATGATGAAGAACGCTTCCGGATGAATGGCCGGCAAGAGATGATGTCCGATGGAGAATGTGGAACGGCGGGGACCGCCGTGTCCAAGGGCAATGGCGCCGACGGCATGCCGGCCATAGCCTTTGCGACGGCTGGTCCCCGCCGGCCGTATCTGGAGCCGGCGGTCTCCGCCGGATTGCCGGAGATGGAAACGACGAGACCCGCCGACGCCAAGGCTATGGCGGACAAGCCGCCGGGTCCAAGAAGAACAATGAGGCTCTGATGAAAACTCGAAAAATAAGCGACGAGGTGCTGTATCCCGACGAGGAGATCGTGCGGATTGACGCGGACTTCATTGAGGCGCTCGAAAAGATGGCCGATGCAAACGCACGGGAGCGGGCGCGGCTCTGCGCGCATCGCTCCGAGAAGGACGCCGTCCACGAGATGATCATCGTTCACAAGGCCGGAACCTATGTGAGACCGCATAAGCACCTCGACAAGAGCGAATCCTTTCACTTCATCAAGGGCCGGGCCGACGTGGTGATCTTCGATGACGCCGGCGAAATCCAACAAATCGTGCCCATGGGCGAGCTCGGCTCCGGGCTTTGCGTCTACTACAGGCTTGACTCTCCTCTTTACCACTCTCTCCTCATACGGTCTGAATACGCTGTATTCCATGAAGTGACTCGCGGTCCATTCAACCGGGCCGAAACAGTGTTCCCGGACTGGGCGCCTGAAGACGGAGAGGTGCCGGCTTGCCGGGATTTCATAAACAAGCTTGTCGCCAGGTTGAAGGATAGATGAGTATTTTCTCATGAAGTTTCTTGTAATTGGAGCATCAGGTTTTGTTGGGAGCCATGTAATGGCCGCTGCTCGCTCTCAAGGATATGAAGCGCTGGGCACCGCAACAACGGCTTGCCCGTCAAGGGGCCTGATTGGTTTTGATCTTGCGGAGAACCGGCTAAACGAAAAGGTTCCTGCAAGTTTCCTGCAATCTCGCGATACGGTTTATGTAATTGTCTGCGCAATGATTTGCCAGATTGACCGTTGCCGGCGTGAGCACGAGAAGACAAGAATTATCAACGTTCGAAATACTCTCCGGCTCATGGAGGATGCCGCCGATTCGGGAGCGAAGCCCGTCTACCTCACTTCCAGCTTCGTGTTTGACGGCAAAGCGGCGAGCTATGGTGAAACCGATCCACACTCCCCGATCAGCGAGTATGGACGCCAGAAGGCACAGATAGAGACCTATTGCATGGAGAAGCATCCGGAATGGTTTCTCACACGACTGGACAAGATCGTGGGAGATGATCCTGCCGAGCATCACATGTTTTCGGAATGGCACAGGAATGTCCGCGCCCGCGAACCTGTCGTATGCATGTCCGGACAGGTATTTACGCCCACATATGTTAATGATATTGCAGATGCGATCATCCTTGGATGCCGGCTGGGGCTGACTGGGCTATTCAACGTTGCCGCAGGCGAACATTTCACACGCGAAGCATTGGCACGACTTTTTCTGCAGATGCTCGGAGAAGAGTCGCCTATTGTACGCAAGACACAACAGGAACTTGGTTTCTCCGATCTTAGACCTGAACGATCCTGCCTGGATGCGTCGCGTTTTGTTGCCGCCACAGGAATGAGTTTTGTCTCAATGCGGGAAGTCATCTCCAGATTTCTAGCAAACATCAAAGGTGACAGCAAAAATGGTGCTCATCACGTATAATCGCTGTTAAAGACGATTCCTGAAACAATCCGAGTTATAGCGAATCAATGACTCGCACTGGACTCTTTGAATATAGCGAACGATCCGCCACCTTCACTTCCCAAAGCAATCTCACAAACGAAAAACAGACTTCCATCAAGTTCGTAAAACTCATAGCGCTGCTCTTAACCGCCTCTTTGTTCATGTAGCTTCCCACCTCATAATAGGTGTGCCCCGACAATAGAGTCTTGACGTTGAGCTCGGACGGCATGCTGTATCTTTTTGATAGAATCCTTATGCTTCGCAGCAGAGATGTGGGATAAATACCAAGGCAATTCACGTAGATGATTCGCAGATTGAAGATATACTTGTATATCAAGTTGAATATCAACGACAACAGCACGCGAGAGCTGGTTCGGACTTCGCTATTGATATGATAATGCAGAATAATTTCCGCCTTGTATGCATTGAGCAGCAATTGCCTCACCGTATACGGCGTGAAAATATTATCGCCGGGTATGAAACATATCTTATCGCCTCTTGCCGTCTTGATAATATCCTGTATTGCGCTTCCGATGCCCATGTTCAAAGGGTGATTAATCAATCGTATCTCATCATGCTTTTCTTTCAGGCTGGCGGCAACCATACCGGTCTTATCAGTGCTGCCATCATTCACAATGATCAACTCAAACGGCATGTTTCCAGCAAGCTTTGCAGCCTGAATCAACATTTCAACAGTGGGAAGCAACTTCTCTTCCTCATTGAAGGCAAAAACGCCGATTGATAGCATACGGACCTCATTATTCTTATTGCTGCTTAATCGCTGGATGGGTTAATAGTCTGTATTCCAGCATATCAAGACCTACGGAAACAAGACAAAACTTGCTTCGTCCACCGCGGATAATCCTTCCCACTAATGCTTCTGCATTTCGTAATTATACTCATCATAGCTCCGGAACATCTCGGCCATATACTCCTCCATCTCATCGCTCAACCTCACGACGCTCCCACCGCTGAGTTGAAAGAGATCCCTGTTTCTCATCGGCTTGTCGCGGAAAAACTCGTTGAATATCTCCGTTCCCGGATAGGGCGCAAAACGGTTGATTGAGACAAAAGTGGGACGGATGATCCTTATCAGCTCATCGGTCGCCTTCAGATCGTCCAGCGTCTCGAAGGGAAAGCCCACGATTATAAAAGCCGACCACGGCAGCCCGGACTTGCGCAGAAGCTCCGTGCGCTTGATGATATCATCCCTCTTCAGCTTCTTCTTGATGCGGTCGAGTATCCGCTGGGAGCCGCTTTCCACGCCCACGAGTATCTTTGTGCCGCCGCTACGCACGAAGGTGTCAAGTCTTGATGGCGTGAGCGCCATCAGCCTGGCGCCTGCGGCAAACTTTAGCCCGAGCTCCCGGGTAATAGCCGCGACGGCTTCAAAGTGGCTCGGATATGACATTATGCAGTCGTCAACGATGTAAATCTGCTTCTCTTCGTTGAACCCGGCGATATCCTCAAGTTCCTCGCGAATGCTCGGGATATTGCGGCATATAGTCTTCCTGTCGAACGAGCGTCCGCAAAAGGTGCACTTCATCGGGCAGCCCGCCGTCGTCAAGATCGTAGACAAGTTCCTGGCTGAATAACGATCTCGATTCATGAGCAGCGTCTTGTCCGGCGTCTGGTCAACGAGGTTGGGAATATGGACCACAACCTCGTCGTAATCAGGGCCGAAATCATGACCCGGAAAGCTCGACTGCATTCCGTAGGCATGCGATCCGCCGAGAACCACTTTCACTCCGGCGCCGAGAATCTCCCTGGCCATCCGCGCGATGATGTCGGTCGAATCCATCTTGGCGGTGATGGAAGTCAGCCCCACGATGTCCGGCCTGACTTCCTTGATCGTCTTGCGCACCTCCATCCAAACAGGATGATCCCTGTTCTCCAGGGCTTGAAAATACCTCTCGTAGTTCTTCTGCACCTCGGTGCGCGTGAGTTCGCGACAATTGGAATCCGGCACGTCAGCGTCATAAATCCTGACGTCATGCCCAAGCTTCTTCAGGTAGGTTCCGACCAGGGTGAGCGTGATGGGATAGTGAAAACGCTTGTAGCCGAAAAACCTGTAAAAAGGCGGCTCAATAAGGAGTATCTTTTTCGGTGGCAAGAAGGGAAATTCTGAAATGTTTTTCATAAATAAACTCTCACACTTTGCGCACTTTGCGCTTGCCAAGCCGGAGGCATGGTCTTGGCGGTTCAACACCCCGAAAAGTTGCTCACCGCCCGCTCGTTTCACTTGCTCAAGACACAAAGAGCGCTAAGGAGATTCATATCCGCGGGGTTAACCGCGGATATGGAACTCACTTCATTCCGCCTTGGAATCGGGGTGACCAATCATTTACCATCCTCTTTATGCCTTGCTTCATGAGTGGAACATTCCAGTTAAGCAGATAACCAAGACTGACATGCATCATCTTGAGATATATCAAAAGTTGAGCCTTATGTATAGGAAGCAAAACATCCACCGTCTTGTTCTCTATCACTACGACTCGATCAATCAGCATGTCTATCCGGTATCCTGCGTCAATCGTAACAGGTCCATAGTTTATAGGCAGCGACAGTTCACATTCCACCTAATGCCCAAGCTTCTGGAGTTCATAAGCCAGGCATTTCTGATACGCTGATTCCAGCAAGCCTGGTCCAAGAGCCGAGTGAACAATGATTGCAGAATGAACAATATCTTTCCCAATGCTATTCGTATCCATAAAACGAATCTCTTGTCCGGCGTTCAACCCGCCGGACAATCTCCTACCTTTGCGCACTTTGCGACTTGGCCTGCCCGCAGTGCCTGCGGCACAGTCGCTGCAGGCGGGCGGTTCAACAACTCCCATCACCTGTCCTTCTGCGTCACGGAGCGGAAGGTGCGCGAGACCAGCACTACCAGCCGGGCGAACAGATCGCCCTTAGCTGTATTGTGATAGGCCCCGTCGCGCTTGAGAAGGAAACCGTTCTCCACCATCACATCAAGCCTGCGGACTATCATCTCATCAAGCGAATAGCGGCTGTTGATCTCATCATGACTGACGGCACCGCCGGGCGAATCGAGTATCTCCACGAGCATCCGTACGGTAACAGATCGCTCGACGTGATAGAAAAAATGAACATACTGGAAGAACAACAACAGGTGAAGCAGGTAGGCGTGAAACCATCCCATCCAGACCGGCTCTGCGGGCGAAGACAAGAGCGGAAAATGGGGCTGAAGCAACAGATAGCACACCGCCACGAGCGGCAGGCTTGAAAGATAGCCACGGAGCATGGCCCTGAAACGCCTCTCGGAGGGCTTAAGCCGCATGATCAGCAGTTGCGCAGAAATCCATAGC
This sequence comes from uncultured Verrucomicrobiota bacterium, assembly GCA_964458525.1. Classification (GTDB taxonomy): domain Bacteria; phylum Verrucomicrobiota; class Kiritimatiellia; order JAAZAB01; family JAAZAB01; genus CAYWJE01. Next base: position 3,817 of record CAYWJE010000054.1, on the reverse strand, counting down.
GCGGTCGCAAGTACCGCCGATATTATTCCGGCTATCATAAAACATCAACCTCCCGCACCGAGACTTAGAATTCGTTTCAAAGCAGCCGCCAGCCGGGCCACAACTGCACCCTTTGGTGTCAGCGAATACAAATCGGACTCCGGGTCAAAGCTGATATACCCTTTTGCGACCAGACGCGGAAGACGCCAGCTGATGATTTTATCAGTCCCGTCGCTTCTCCGGAACAGGCCCACGACTTCCTCGGCAGTCATACCGCGCTGCCCGGCCTCGCGAAGCGCAGGGAGAAAGCTTGTTGAAAACCCCTCCCCCAGAACATAATAGGCACAGAGGAAACCATGAAAGAAGAAGCTGAAGAGTACGCAGCCGTAAACGAGGTCAAGAAATCGATGTCGGCTTGCAAGGCTTATAGGCAGGAAGAAAAGATTTGCCGGGGTCAATAGATAGGTTAAGATATATAACAACATCCAAAACAAAAAACCGGATACGAAGACATTCATCATGCGCCTCGGCCTTATGATTTGAGAAGTTGCCGCCGAGGAAAAGATAAATGACGTAAAACAGACCACCGCGAGGATCAGACATTTCATGCGAAACTTGCCTTTCAGTTGATTCTTGAATCATAGACAATTCTTATTTTTCATGAAAGAACTAATATTCGGAAGGCGAATGCCACGATAGGCAGCAAGCTCCCGCGGCATTGAACAAGAAATATCATGGGCAAGACTCCAATAATAACTACCGTGAATACCGGTTGCCCGGTATGCGGAAACGATAACGGACACGAGATTGCCGCAGGACTGCGCGATATCGAAAACGGAGTGCCGGGAAAATACACGATTTCCGAATGCAGCGAGTGTCACACGAAATACTTATCGCCTCGACCGGATAACAAGTCTCTGCCCGCCTGCTATGACCCCGGCTATCACGTGCGTTCGAAAAGGACACGAAAGCGTTTGTTTCGCCTCCTCCTGGACGCAAGGCATCCCCTGCAATATCGAAGTCTAAAACAGCACCTGAAGCGTCCACCCCGCTCCATACTCGAAATCGGTTGCGGCGACGGACGCTTCCTCTTTTTCGTTGAAAAAAAAGTCAAGACTGGCTGCCGCCTCGTCGGAATAGACCTGAACACGAGCCATATAGAGCGTCCTGCCTTTTCCAAGGTTGAGTTCATAGATGGTTCGGTTGATACTCTCTCCCTCCGGGAACGTTTTGATCTGGTGATGATGTACGATGTTCTCGAACACCTGCCGGACCCGGCGGAGTCACTGAAGAAAGTGCGCGCGCTCATGGAGCCGGACGGAATTCTCATCGTGAAAACGCCGAATTGGGATTCGGTCTGGCGCAAGGCTTTTCCCCGTCACTGGAGTGGTCTGCAGATCCCGCGCCACATGTTCTTCCCCGACCCCCGCTCACTGGCAACCCTGTTTAAAGCCGCCGGGCTGGAAGTCAGAGAACTGCATAACGTGTTCGATCCGGGGGATCTGTCTGTTTCGGTGTGCAACTACCTGGCAGATCGTCTTCACTTGCGGACACCGCCAAGACAGGTGTGGTTCTACCTGCCTGCGGCGTTGCTGGCCGCCCCCCTTGTCTTTCTCCAACTGGTTTTTCTGCGGGAATCCGGTGAAATAGAATGTCTTTGTACGCTTAGGAATAAAGAATGAAATCACTATCTAACAGTCTCTTCTGGACGATCCTCCTTGCAACCACCGCGATCGGAGGCTTCATCCGTTTATACGATCTTGGCGGCTCCGACACCAGGTCTGACGAGGTCTACATGCTGCAGCCTCCGGCATCGCAATACACCCCGGTTCAGCAGCTTGTGGCCGAAAGCGAGATGTTCAGGGATGGGCGAACTCTTGTGATCCCGCGCACCACGGCAACCGCCTTCATCTATTTCCTTCGGCTCGATCCGACTCAGTTCATCACGCGTTTCCCATATGCCCTCATGGGCATCCTGACCATCCCGGCGCTCTGCCTGCTGGGGGTGAGACTTGGGGACAGGCGCCTTGGGCTTATTCTCGCCTTCCTTGGAGCCATCAGTCCTTTCAACGTATACTTCTCCCGGCTCGCCCATGTCTATGCATTTCCGATGTTCTTCTGCACACTGGCCACAACATTTTTTGTGCAGGGCATGCGTGCCGCGGCATCAGGCGGAACAATGTCCCGGCGGGACGTCTTCCTGCTATGGCTGTGCGCGCTGTGCGCCTGCCACACGCACATCTCCACATGGCCGGCCATCGGACTGCTCTGGCTCGCACTGCTGGCATATTACTACTTGGTGCAGAACATCCGCAGCGAGGGACGTTGGCGATTGCTCATCGCTTTCGGCACATGGGCGCTGGTGATGTCGCCATGGGTAGTGATATTCCTGCATTCTCTGCTTTCGGCCGACAAGGCTTACCACCCGCCGTCATACGTCAGCATGGCCACCCAGTTTCATCGGCTGCTCCACCTTCCCCTCACAATGGGATGGGGCGGCGGCTTTCCGAGGATCGCGGCATCCATCGGCCTGCCGCTCATGGCTGTTGCCGCCGCTATTTCGCGCCGGGAATGGCGCGCGCCGGTCATCCTCGCATCCGGGCTTGGGCTAATCGTGCTCGTGGTTCTCGGTGCGGGACAGTATCTCGGCGGCGCCGATATCAGTACGAGCAGGTACTACGTACCTCTATGGCTGATGTTCGTGTTTCTCTCCGGTATAGGCATCGCGTGGCTCGGTGATCTGGCGGAATCGCGAATGCGAATCAAAGCCAATTCGGCGCAGGTGGCGCTCTGCGCTCTGCTCGGGCTGATGACCTTTCATCCGATCGTGTGGACCCTGACCCTGCCCGGCCATCCCACTCCCTATTCCAAGATCAACGAGCGCCTCGATAGAGTATTGCCGAAGGGCGCGCCCGTGCTGGTTGACAGGTGGTTTGAGCCGTGGAACGAGATGCTCTATCACTCCCCCAGCAACGTCCACGTCACCTTCACGATTCCTGACGAGCCACTTAACAATTTTCAAGACTACCACTGGCGCGACACGGCCAAAAACTTCTTCAGGAAATATCCGGATGCAGCTTACCTTGAGCTGGTTAAACATTATTTTCACGTTCCGGAAGTGGGCTTCTGGCACTGGCCGCGGGAATACTTCAGGCGGAGGGAAGTGGTATCAAACGAACAGGCATATGCGCTCGGGAACATATCGCTGATGCCGGACCCCTTCGCGCAATGGGCGGGGTCGAACACCAATCGCATCGTTGTAGAGATCTTCTACAACCGGCCGGAGGATGTTGTACAGATGGCCAGAGAGCGGGGCGACAAGGTCCTCCGAATGTATGGAAGCGGATGGGGCTACACGAAGCTCTGGAGGCAAATGCAGGGCGATTTCCGGGATTGGCGCGTGCTTGAGCGCGAGGCATTCATAGATGTCTACAATCTCTCGGACTCGGCGCTGGACGTCCGGATGGAGATCACGGGCGCGGCCGTGCCGGGCAACAAGCAGGTGCAGAGTTCGTCCGGAAACGCGTTCCGGTTTGACGGACAGCAGATCAAAAAGTGGACGTTCATAATTAAAAACGTCGAACCCGGTCGAAGGCAAATCATGCTGCGCGATCCGCTGTGGCCGTCGTCCGAATCGGTCCTGCTCGTCGGCGAGCTGGAGGTCAGCGTGGCCGATGATACGGATGCGGAGAATACAGAACCCTGACATCGCTTGAGGCCACAGAGTCCGGAATTGCAATCGGATCAAAGTTTCCTGAATCCGTGACGGGGTTTTATTAAAATACACTACCATCCCATAGAAATGAGGGAATAATCTCGCGCAGAGGCGCAGAGGCGC
>CAYWJE010000053.1:0-16988 GCA_964458525.1 uncultured Verrucomicrobiota bacterium | reverse complement strand
ACGACGATGAAAAAGAAAGCCTTCAATAACCGCCTGCCTGCGGCGCGACCGCGCGATCCGCTGTTGACCTTCAGAAAAAAAGGCCTGGCGCTCCTGCGCTGCTTCCCGCGCCCCCTTCTCTTTCTTTCTTTGTCACCTAACCACATGCTGCTTCTCCACCCGCTATCCCCCGGCGCGCCCGATCAAGCGAGGCAGCCTGCATAATCCTGTCACACAGCGCCGGAAAGGCGCATCCCGCCGCCAGAGCCGCCTTTGGGAGAAGGCTCGTCTCCGTGAACCCCGGTATCGTGTTCAGTTCCAGGACGTAGGCAACACCGTCATCAGACAATATCAGGTCAACCCTACCCAGCCCCCTGCAACCCAGCGCATGAAACGTTCTCAGCGACAGATCCTGGCACATCCAGGTCAACCCTGAATCGAGCGGAGCCGGCACGAGATACTCTGTTACGCCCTTCGTGTACTTGGCGTGAAAATCATAATTCCTGCCCGGCGCCCTTATGTCTATCACGGGCATAGCCTCGCCGCACACGATCCCCACCGTCAATTCCCGCCCCCCGACAAACGATTCCACCAGAACGCGGCTGCCATAGCCCATCGCGTCCGCAAAAGCGGCGTCCCATTCGGATTCTGCGAGCACCCTGTGAACGCCGAAGCTTGATCCCTGGCTCACCGGCTTTACAACAACAGGCAGCACGAGCTGCCGACGGCCGCCGAACTCCAGCACTTCAAAATCGGGCGTCGAAATATTGTGCGACAACATTATTTCTTTCGCAAGCTCCTTGTCGAACGCGAGCCTGCTGGCGCCCGGGCCGGCGCCCGTGTAGGCAACGCCCGCGCTCTCCAGGAGTTCCTGAACCCCGCCATCCTCCCCGAACTCGCCGTGGAGGGCAATGAACACACCGTCCAGCCCGGGCGGCAGGTCGAGCGAGTGTCCGCGGACATCCACCTCGACAACGTCCCGCCCCGCCTGCCGCAGCCCCGCGGCCACAGCCCTGCCGGAGCGCAGGGAGACTTCGCGCTCAGCCGACACACCACCCATCAGAACCCCAACATGCTGAAAAATTTTATTCAAAGCGCACCACCTCCTCGACAAGATCAATCCCGAACTGACTCTTCACCCGCCCGCGAACAATTTCGACGAGCGCCATGACGTCCGAAGCCGTGGCGCCCTGCCCGGTGACGATGCAATTTGCGTGACGATCCGACACGCAGGCGCCGCCGACCTTGTGGCCCTTCAGACCCGACCGCTCGATCAGACGTCCCGCAAAATCTCCGGGCGGGTTCTTGAACACCGAACCGGCAGAGCGCAGGCCCTTCATCCATGCCCGCCTTGCCGAGATGGACTCAAGCTCTTCAGCGATCTCCCGTGCGTCTCCGCTTTCGACGCGAAAGACAGCATCCAGCGCCACGCGAGAGCGCAGCGTTCCGCAGTTACGGTAGGCGAAACGCATATCCTTTCTCTCCAACACCCTCACCGAACCGTCCATCTCCATCACGCGCACATGAACGACCCGCTCGCCTATCGAGCGTCCCCATGCCCCGGCATTCATCCGCAATGCGCCGCCGACAGTACCAGGGATGCCGGCCAGAAATAGGAGTCCTTTCTTCCGCCTCGCCGCCAGCCGCGCCACAAGGACGCTCAATCCTGCCGCCGCACCCCCAACCACGCGGTTCCCGCCATCCATGCGAACCGAGCCGAAGCCCCTGCGTGAAAGCCGGATCACGACGCCCCGCACACCTGGATCTCCAACCAGCACATTGCTCCCGGCCCCGATGATCTTGACCGGCACACCGCGCCTGGCGCTCCATTTCATAATCGACGCCAGATCCTCTTCAGAAGCAACGTCAAGGAAAATATCAGCTTGCCCGCCCACATGCAAGGTTGTCTTGCCAGCCATCGGCTCTCTTGTCCTCATTGCCGTCGCATGCAGACCGAGCCCCTCCAGCTCTCTCGCTCGCGCGCAAACGGGGTCATTCTCTCCTGGTCCTGCGCCCGCAAAGCGGGCCCCGGCCCAACCGGCGATTCTCTCCACATCGCCGGCTCCGACCACGAGCAGCCCATCACCCGTTCGCAACTCAAGTTCAAGGTAGTTCCACGCCGTGCGCAGACTCTTCGCGCACAAGGCGTTCACACGGCCTGCCTCGCGAAACCGCGCATAAAGGTCCCACACAGAACCGCCCTCGACAGGCTGTTCGGAAGCCGCATAGACAGGGACGAGCACAACCCTCTCCACCCCATTGAAAGCTTTCGGGAAATCCTCTCCCAGAGCTAAGGTGCGGCTGAAGCGATGCGGCTGAAAGACCGCTACCAGGCGGCGGCGTCCGAGCAGCGAGGCGCCTTTTATCAGCGCGGCTATCTCCGTGGGATGGTGCGCGTAGTCCGATAGCACGAAGATGTCATCTCGATCCACAACGCGCTCGAACCTGCGCCGAACCGGGCGGAATCCGGCGAGACCCCTTTTCACGGAATGGAAGGGAATCCCGAGCGCCAGGGCCGCCCCGCAAGCGGCAAGGGAGTTGAGAACATTGTGCCTGCCTGGGACCGGAAGACAGAACTCGCCGAGCCGCCGGCCATGCAGGGAAACGGTGAAGCGCGAGCCGGATCCATCGGCGACATGATGGGAGGCGCGCAAATCCGACTTCCGGCTGAATCCGTAGGACATGGCGCCTTTCCGCCGGGCGCACAGCAGGCGCGCTCCCTGGTCGTCAGCGCAATAGACCAGACACTTCCGGGTTGAGTGAACCATTGCATCGAAGCACGCTCTCATTTCAGCGCTGCTCTTGAAATGCTCCGCGTGATCGAATTCCATATTGGTTACAACGGCAATATCCGGGGCGTAGCAAGCAAGCGTGCCATCGCTCTCATCGGCCTCCGCAACCATGAGCCCGCTGTTCCCGGCGCCCGCGACGCCCCCCAGCGCGGGTAGCTCTCCGCCGATGCAGAAGTCAGGCATCCGACCATCAGCCATCAACACGTGAACGATCATGGCGGAAGTGGTGGTCTTCCCGTGAGTTCCGCTTACTATAACAGACTCGCGATCGCGAAGCAGCGCGGCCAGCACGGCGCCCCGCCGGAAAACGGGAATCCTCGAAGCGGCGGCCGCCGCTATTTCCGGCATCAGAACGGATGCCGCGGCGCTGCGAACCACCCAGTCCATTTTCCTGAGATGCGAGGGATCGTGCCCCCTCGCAACCGGCACGCCGTGCCTGCGCAACCATGGCGACAATCTGCCCGGCGAAGAATCACAGCCTGTGACCCGCAGGCCGCGGGCCGCGAGATGGAAAGCCAGGCCAGACATACCCACCCCGCAGCACCCGACCAGATGCACATTCCCGGAAGCGGCCTTCAACATTCGCGCGGCCGCATCCGCCTCAAAGGAAGGATATTTTCTCATTCAATCCGTTTCCAGGATCGCTCAGCGCTGAACACAACAAGGCTCGATCATTACGGCGTCCGTACGTAGACCGCGTCGTTAACCAGGCGGCGATCGCTCACATCAACGTGAAACTTCTTCCCGCCGGCGGTAAACATGATGCGCGCCAGTGGTCCATATGGGACCCCCTTGATCCGTGCGGAAAATGGCGTGAGCTCCACATCATCGGCAGGAAGAACGAAGAACACCTTCACCTCCCACGGCTGCCTGTTCCGGCACACTCCGAGGGCAAGCGCCAGCGGCGTCAGCGCGACCTTATCATACAGCACGAACGCCTTCATATCCGGAGCGCGCAGGTCCGTGGTATCGCAGAAAATATGAACGTCTACCTTCTGTTCGCCCAGCGCCCAGGAGTAGTAGCGGGGACTGAAGAGCATCCACACAATGGATGCGGCGCCGACGATGAGTATGATCCAGAGCCAGCCAGACCTCCCGCGCCAGGACCACCCATCGTGAATCCGGCAGTTAAGATTTTTCTGACAGGACAACATGATATCCAGACAGGATTATTCCAATCCAGCCGGCTTCCGCCGAATGATGATCCTGAACCCTATGAAACTGTTCTTCCTGTCCGGGATATCCTCGCTTCTATTAACGATCTTCAGGGCATCAGGCCGCGACAGGTTCCACGCGCCCCCCTTTATTATCCTGAGCGAACCGTCCGGACCCGCTGAACCGTCACACCACTCCCAAACGTTTCCGCCCATCCCATACAAGCCCCACTCGTTCTCGCCGCTCTCATCCACGGGGCAGGTGACGAGAAAGTCATCGTCGAAATTCTCTATCGCTCCGAAATTGCCGTACAGCGGCGGCCATTCGCTGCCCCATGGGAAATCCCTGGTCTTTCCGCAGGACGCAAAAGCCTCCCATTCACGCTCGGTTGGGAGCCTGAACACGCAATCGGCATCAAGCTCGCCCTCGGAACGGGAATTAAGCCACTTGCAGAACTCGTTGGCGTCGTTCCACGAGACCTCGACAACCGGCTGCTGATCCCCGTTCAGATCATGATTCCGGAACGACCCGCTGCTATGGTCGCCACTGAACTCGAGGAACTCCTTGTTCGACACTTCGTACTTGCCCACCCAGCAATCCAAGTCATTGATTCGGATGAACTCCATGGCGACGTCATCCGACAACTGCACCCATCTGGTACTGCCCAGCATGTCGGAAATCTCGGAATGGAACGCGTCCCGGCCGAAATCCTTTTCATAGCGGGCCAGAAGCGGAGCGACAGCGCCATGCCTTCCTTCCAGCAGCGCGCCGCGTATTTCGCCCTGCGCCCTGGCCATTCCATCGCGCCTTTCGCGCTGCTCCCGCTCCAAGCGCTCCGACAGCTGCCGCTCCGCATCGGCAGCCAGTCTGGCCTTGTCCGCCATACTCTTATCTTCGGCAGCCTTGCGGCGTGCTTCCAGCGTTTCGAGCTCCTCAGGCGTGGCGTCGCGGGCATCCATAACGACTCTGAAGCCCATATTCACGGCGCGGTAATCGGGAGCGTACATCCTGATGCGGGCCAGACCGAGGAAGAGATGGTGGCAATCAACCCAGGACCCGCCCTTGAGAATACGCGTACTCTCCGCCGCATCGCCGGCATCCTCGCACCATTCCCACACGTTGCCGCCTACGCCGAAAAGACGCCAATCGTTGACGCCGCTCTTATCAACAGGACTCGACACCAGGTGCCCGTCGTTGGCCACAAGCTTAACGCCCGGACCCGAATTCTCAGAACCATAGTAGTTCCAGTCGTCGGGCGGAGGCCAGTAGTCGCCCCACGGGAACTCGCGGACATCTCCGCATGAGGCTAACCCATCCCATTCATCAACCGAGGGAAGCCTGAAGGAGAGTTTCTTGCCGTCAACGAAACTGAACTCACACCCCAGCCATTTGCAGAACTCCTTCGCGTCATTCCAGCTTACATTCACAACCGGCTGATCGGGACTATCCAGAGTCAGGTCCTTATACTTGCCGCTGGAATGATCCAGCCTGAAGCGGCGGAACTCGGCATTGGTCGTCTCAAATTTCGCAACATACAAGCCGAGCGCCTCAATGGAGACGAACCGCATCTTCACGCCTTCGCCGAGATCAACGAGGAAGTCGCCAGGTTCGTCCAGGGCCTGTTGACGTTTTTCAAGATCGGGCGGCGGACGGCATCCGGAAACCGCCAGGCAGCATAGGAGGATGGCCAGCATTGACCTGGAAAATAGCGATTCGGACATAAGCGGGAAAATCCTTTGCTCGATGTTCGAAAACTGCTTCATCAAGCTCGCATGAGTTGCAGCCGCCGACCGACAGCCCGGGGCGGCCGCGCTGGAGACCCTGGATCAGTTCTCAGGGATCTCTATGCGCGCGGTGACATTCTTAAGCGCCTCGGAGTGCGCATCTGCGACCACCGGCCGTATCTCGCCGGAAACAGATTTCATCAGGGCCGACAGGGCCTTCTCGAGCGAAGGAAGGTCGCCTCTCACCACCCTGGTAATCAACATGCCGTCCGCCAGCATGAGCTGGGCCTTGATGTGATCGGCCTGGGACATGATGACGAAAGGCTTCTTGCAGTTGGGACAGCGGCCTCGTTTGCCCACATCGGTGTCGCGCAGCCAGAGCTTCTGTCCGCACGCTGGGCAGCTGATCTTGAAATCAATCTCGCCAGAATCGCGCAACAGGATGATGCCTACTGGCAGATTGCTTTCGGTGGGCAGGTCGCGGTAGATCGACTTGATCTTCTCCAGGGAAAGCACGTCGAGAAACCGCACGACGACCACCACCGCGTCGGCCTTGGTTATCCTGTCCCGAAAACTCTTATCCTGGCTCGGCGCTCCGGCAATGACCTCGATGGACGCCCGCATATCGCCCAGCGGCAGGGATTCCATCTGTTCGGGCGTAAGCATTTCCACGAATGACTCGCCGAGGTCCTGATAGATTGATAACACCACAATATTGATCTTATTTCCACTGCTCATGAATATGCTCCTGATGTTTCAGCCGCTGCCCGGCCAACACAAGACACAAAACAATCATCGAATTACTTTAACACCATGTCGGTAGAGGATACAAGAAAAAATTACTCGCTCGAATCTGGCGGGAGCATCCTTTTCAACCATTCCAGCGCGAAGGTGCGATCCTCGAACCCCTTTTCCAGCTGCGCGTCATACGCAATTTTCTTCCACCTCCCCACCTTGGGCCCATGAGGAACGCCCAGCGCCATAATATCCTTTCCCGTGACCAGAGGCTCGGGCAGGACCGGTTTCGAGCGTCGGGCAGTCTGGTACTCGGCCAGAAACTCATAGTTCTTCTGATCCCCGTGGCTGGCGGCGCAGTCGAGGCGGTGAAGCTCGTGTTCCACCGTGAACGTGGGCGCTCCGACCAGGCGAGCGAGGGTCGAGCGCCTCATCTTCCGCACATCCATAAAGCGCATGTGGTTGCCCACGCAGAAGGAAACCGCCTTAATATCATCCAGCGGAAACCGCAGCCTCCTCATTATTTCCACGGCCATCTCCGCGCCGAACCTTGCGTGATTATCGAACCGGATGCGGTCTCCCGCATGCCTGGCTGTGGACGGTTTGCCGACATCGTGCAGAAGAACTGCATAAGCCAGCCGGAGCGACGGTTTCTCCATGGCGTCGAGCATCATGAGGGTATGGGTGTAGACGTCGCCCTCCGGGTGGAATTCGGGCGGCTGCTCCTGTCCTTTCATAGCCTCCACTTCGGGCAGAAACTGTTTAAGAAGCCCGGCGCAGCGCAGCCTCTCGACTGCCGCGCCGGCCCTGGGAGATTCCAGCAGGATGCGGGTCAACTCCTGGCGTATCCGCTCGCTGCTGATACTGGCCGCGAGCGGCGCGTTCCTCACTATGGCGTCAAACGTAGGACCGTGAATAGCGAGATTCAGCGTGCATTCGAAGCGAACAGCCCTGATCATGCGCAGGTGGTCTTCCGTGAACCGCTCGTCCGGACAGCCCACGGCGCGTACGATCCTCTTCTCAATATCCGCCCTGCCGCCCACAAAATCGTGGATGGCGCCCGAAACCGGATCAAAGAAAAGGGCATTGATGGTGAAATCCCGACGGCTCGCATCAGTCCGCGGATCGGAGAAAGTAACCGCGTCCGGACGTCTGCCGTCCGAGTAAGAATGATCTTTACGAAAGGTCGCAATCTCATACTCGTGTCCGCCAAGCCGCGCCCTGATCACGCCGAATGCCTTACCAACCGCTACTGATCCGGGAAAGAGCCGCAGAACCTCGCCCGGCACCGCGTTGGTTGCCACGTCATAATCCTTTGGCTCCCTGCCCATGAGCATATCGCGCACGCAGCCACCGGCCATGAACGCCGTGAACCCTGCGGTCTGCAGCCGCTTCACGGCCACGACCGCGCCATCGCTCAAGGAATTTGGAATGAGTTGCATCATAGGTGCCTGAATGTAAACCGCTCAGGAAGCAGTTGCGCCAGCGACCGGACAATCCGGACTTCCGGCTTCTTTTGAGTTCCCAGCAGAATCGTCAGCCCGCCGCCGCAGAACTCGGCCAGGCACTGGAGGCATGCTCCGCAGGGGCGCGGGACGCAATCACCCTCCGCGACTATCGCGATCGCCTTGAATCGGCTGCAGCCCGCCGCCACCGCGGAGAAAAGCGCGACTCGCTCGGCGCATACAGTCAGTCCAAAGGACACATTTTCCACGTTGCAGCCCCGGAAAACACGGCCATCTGCGCCAAGCAAAGCGGCGCCTACCCGAAAGCCCGAATAAGGAGCGTACGCGTTTGTCCTCGCCGCGACCGCCTCAATGATAAGCGACCGCTCCTGCTCCCGGACCATTCCAGCGGAGCGGCGGTTCTTGCCGCCTCTCGCCATACCGACCACTTTCTTCATCCGTCACCTCCCCCGCAACATGACATGACCAAACTCCTGACAGGCTCGCAGAAGAAAGCCGCCAGCAGACGCTGCATTTCCGGCACGGCGGCCCCGGCGGCGCTAGTCACCTGCTCGTGGCTGAAACGATGGAAGGAGAGGCCCGCACCCATGTTGACGATACACGAAGCGCCGAACACCCGCATGCCGGACGACTTTGCCAGCATCGCCTCCGGCACGGTTGACATCCCCACCGCGTCGGCGCCGAGAATTCTCAAGGCCCTGACCTCGGCAGGCGTTTCAGTGGCAGGCCCGGCGACACCGGCATAGACCCCATGCGAAAACTCACAGCCCGAATCCCTTGCCGCCGCATCTGTCAAGCGTCTCAACTCCGGGTCATAGACCTCCGACTGGTCTGGAAAGCGCGGACCCCAGAACGGATCGTGCGGGCCGGCCAGCGGGTTCGCGCCCATGGCGTTGATGTGGTCATCTATTATCATGATCCGGCCCGGCGACAGATCTTCCCTAATGCCGCCGGCCGCATTCGTCAGCACCAGGGCACGCGCACCCAGTTTTTTGAGTATGTAGACCGGCGTTATCACCGGCTCCCATCCGTCGCCCTCGTACCAATGCCTTCGCCCGAGGAAGACAAGCAACTCCATCCCGGCGAACTCGGCCCACAGCAGGCGTCCGGGATGCCCATCAACGGTAGCTTTGCCCAGCCCCGGCACTTTACGGTAATCCAGCGAGCGCCGGGCGCCGAACATATCGGCGGCGGCGGACAGCCCGGACCCGAGAATCACTCCGCATGCCGGCGCGGCGCCCCCGAACTCGCGGCGCACGATTTCCGCCGATTCGGCCAACGCTTTTTCATTCATATCAGAGACCTCCGTCATCAAATGGCGGACACTGCCTTATTGGCTTGAAGCGAGGGTGGTGATTCCATCCGGGAGGGACGAATTGCTGTTCACGACAGTGTGGAAAGAGGAATGGAGTGAAGTCATGAGCGTCATAACGGCGGGCATGATCCAGCCGGAAGACGCGATCATCCGGGAAAAACGAATGCCTTCTGCGACGGCACTGTCAATATTCGGAGTGGTGTCGCGATGATAACCGGCGGTGGGAGAGCGGTCGTGCCGCCATGCTTCCAAGATGAAGAAGAGGACGTTGGGACGCGGCTCGGGATCGGCTGGAGCACAAGAGCCGCTCAAAAAGATAAAACAGAATATGAAGAACAGGTGAACGGGACGCATGATCAGGACTGGTGGGCGAGCGCGCATAATATGATTATATCGTAACTACTCAAGCACTTTGTTGCCAGGAGCTTGCGGCATTGCTACAATACAGCAGCGACCTTCGCGCCCCTGCCCACAGTGCTACAGCGTTGCAGGCGGGTCGCATCTGCGGCATACTGACCTCATCATGGATTCAGGTATATTATTGCAGAGAGATGCCGGATAGTATAGTTTTTTAATCAAGGTGAAAGCCATTCTGCTCATTCTGGACTCAGTCGGCATAGGCGAAGCGCCTGACGCCGACAGCTTCGGCGATGTCGGCGCAAACACGCTCGCCCACACCGCAGCCGCAGCAGGCGGGCTCAAGCTGCCGGTCCTTGCGAGCATGGGGCTCGGCAACATACCCGCGCTGCTCCCCAACGGCATCGGCATTCCGGGCGTTCCTCCCGTTGCCCGCCCCATTGCTGATTTCGGAGCCATGCACGAGCTGTCCATCGGCAAGGACACGATCACGGGCCACTGGGAAATCGCCGGCCTTCACTTGAAACACGGGTTCAGGATATTTCCTTCCGACCCACCTTCATTCCCGCCGGAACTGACCCTGGCTTTCGAAGAGAAGACAGGCCGCAAGATCATCGGCAACAAGGCAGCCAGCGGAACTGCGATAATCGATGAGCTCGGCGGGGAGCAGATGAGGAACGGCTCCTGGATTGTGTATACGAGCGCAGACTCCGTGATGCAGATCGCTGCCCATGAACAAATCATCCCGCTGAATGAACTTTACAAGGGCTGCGAGACAGCACGCGCCCTCTCCAACGAATACCGCGTGGGACGCGTGATCGCCAGACCGTTCCTCGGCGCGCCGGGCGCTTTCAAGAGGACTGAAAACAGGCGCGATTTTTCCTTCCCGCTCCCTGAGCCGACGATACTCGACCGCCTGACCCACGCAGGCGTCAACGTCTATGCTGTTGGCAAAATAGAGGACATTTTCAACCACAGGGGCATCACGCGTTCTTTTCATACGGGCAACAATCTCGACACCCAGGCTACCATGAATCGGCTTATCGCGGAGGATGTTGACGGCCTGATCTTCGCCAACCTGATTGATTTCGACATGCTGCACGGGCACCGCAGGGACTTCATAGGCTATGCCCGGGCGCTCGAACAGACCGATGGTTTTCTTGCCGCGCTGCTCCCCGCCCTGCGCCCGGACGATTCGCTGATAATTTCCGCCGACCACGGCAACGACCCGACATTCAAAGGAACTGATCACACACGGGAATACGTGCCACTGCTGCACTACAGGCCGGGAAAGGAGGGGGTGAGCATTGGCGTGAGACAGGGGTTTTTTGATGTGGCACAAACCCTTGCAGCCCTATTCCAAATACCGCCGATGCCAAGGGGCGTTTCTTTCTCTTGATCAGGGCTGCGGATCTCCAGATGATGCGGCGGTTTTCTTCTCCTTGCGGGCCTTCCAGATGATGCGCGCGCGCTCTTCCGGGAAGAATTGCATCCTGTCATCCTCATCCATCAACGTGAAAGGGCACATGATCTCGCCATGCTCCACTCCGACCATTATCCCGGAAATGCCAAGCCGCTTCAGGGTACCCTGAACAGGGTCATCCTGACCCTTGAGCTTGACGACAGTCATGTCTCCGATAGCCGGTGATTCCTGCTTGCATTCGCGAAGAATCCTCAGGAAAGCGGGATCTTCCATATCGGGTCTGGCGCCACCAGGATCGCCCGGATGCCGGCCATCCTTGTCCGGGGACAAAGAGCGCTCCGGCAGGAACCCTGAAACAGATCTGCCGATTTCCGCAAACATTGCACCGATATTCGGCATGACCCCGCTTTGTATCCGCTTTCTCATAGGATCAAGTATATCCCTGCGGTTAACCATCCGCTGGTAACCGTAGAATGCAAGAAAAACAAGCAGGAGCAGCGATCCAAGCAGCGTAAGGTTTTCACCCAACCCGGAATTCTTCTTGAGCGACCGCCGCCGCACTTCGGCAATCGGCAACGGCGCCGACTTGGGTGTCTTGCGCGCACGCGGCACAACCGCCGAAGCCTTCTTCTTGACCGTAGGCTTCTTCACGGAAGCCTGTGCCTCAAGCGACTTGCCGCAGGCGGAACAAGTCCCTGACTTCTTCTTGACAAGCTTCGCGCAGTGAGGACACTCCATCACTTCGGACGAGTCAATGAAGGCAACCGGCATGGTCTGCCCCGAGAAATTAACTTTCTCTAAAACCGCTCCGCCGCCCGGCGCCCGCGCCGCAAGCTGCAGTTTTGAGACCTCCCCAATGAGTTCTTCCCAGCTCTGGGGCCGCCGCGCCGGATTCTTGGCCATCATTTTCATGACAAAGTCGGCCGTGCCCGGAGATATTCCAGGCGCTATCTTCCTGGGATATTCCAGATCATCGTGTATCTGCCGACGCAGGGTCTCGTTCACTTCGTTACAGCCAAAAGGCAGGACGCCCGTCAGCAGCTGGTACAAGGTGGCGCCCGTTGAATATATGTCGCTTCGGAAGTCGAGGTGCTTCTGGCCCTTCGCCTGCTCAGGCGACATGTAGTTGGGCGTCCCCATCACCTGCTGATCCTCGCCATCCGGATGTCCACCGAGCGAACGCACAACCCTCGCGAGCCCAAGGTCAGTGACCTTGATAGTGCCATCGCCGTCAACCATTATGTTATCCGGCTTGATGTCGCAATGGACAACCCGCCCCTGTTTCCACGCGTAGCCCAGGGCGTCGGCGACGCAATGGACCACTGTCAGCGAGTCGAGCTCTGAAAGTCGGCCTTTTCTCCGCACCCAGTCGCCGACACTGTAGCCAGTGATGTGCTCCATCACGAAGTAAGGCCTGCCGTTGTCCCGGGATTGGCCGAAATCGTAGACCTGCACGATGCCGTGGTGCTTCAGGCTGGCGGCCACCTTGGCTTCAAACTGGAACTGCTTGATATCCTCGGAATCGCGGGACATCTTTTCGGAGAGTACCTTGATCACAACCGTGCGGCCCAGGGATATCTGGCAGGCCTTCCACAGCGATGATTCGCTGCTGTGTCCTATTCGCTCGAGCAGTTCAAAACCGTCAATTTTGGGTTTATCCGCAGGTTCCGGATTCGGTTTTGCCTGTCCCGCATCCTTGTCCCCCGTTTCTGTTTTTTTAAGATTCATTCCATATCACCCTGTGAATCTGGAGATTCAGTCGCGCCGGAACGCCTCCTGCGATGATCCAGTCAGCCAAGTCCGAAGGCGCTACGCGCCCGAACGAAGGGCTCATCAACACAGCATGACATTTTCCGGCTATTTGGTGTTCCCTGGTCATCCGCGCCGCCCAATCAAAATCCCCCCGATCGCCAATAACAAACTTAACTTCATCCTGCCTGCGAAGCAAATCAATATTGCTCCAGATCATGGATTCGACGGCCCCGCTGGACGGGCATTTGATATCCATTATGGTCACCACCCCGTCCGGGACCTTCGAGATATCAATGCTCCCGTTAGTTTCGAGCAGCACCGTTCCCCGATGACGCAGCGCTTCCAGCAGGCCCACAGTTCCCGCCTGGAGCAGGGGTTCGCCCCCCGTGACCTCGACCAGGCCCACCCCGCTGCGCTCGAATTCCCGGACCAGTTCGCCAACCGGCCTGGCGTCGCCTCCCTCGTAGGCATACCTGGTGTCGCAATAGGAACACCGGAGATTGCATCCGGTCAACCGGATGAAGAAACACGGCAGCCCCGCCCAGGTGGATTCGCCCTGTATCGAAAGAAAAGTCTCGCAAATCTGCAAGATGTCCGAACCAGACCCGCTTGTTGACGAGGAACCAGCATCAGCCTGGGCGCAGCTCATGTCCCGTCCGATTTCCAGTATGACGCGTTCGATCCGGGCGATTCGCTCACGCGGACCTTGAACACCCTGTACGAAGGACAATCGAGTATGCCGGAAAGACGTTCGTGCAGGTACTGCGCGAGATTCTCGGATGTCGGATTCCTGCTCTCGAATGCGGCCACGATGTTCAAATCCTCGTGATCAAGCCGCGCCAGCGCCTCGCGCAAGGCCGACTTGATAGCCGCGAAATCGGCGAGCATACCCAGCTGATCCAGCCCAGAGCCCCGCACAAAAACCTCGACCTCCCAGTTATGGCCATGAACTTTGCCGCACGGCCCGTCATACCCCCTGAGATGGTGGGCACCGGCAAATCTTGATATCACGCTCAACTCGTACAAATCTCACCCCTTGTTCATTAGCAACCGACAAGCCTCATTATGACAATAGCAGCAGGCGCTACGAGCCCGCTCCATCCTCCTTTTTTGCAGGTCAAAATGAGAACGGCTGATTAGCGACGTAAGCACGGGTCCCGCCGGCTTCAACACAGACCCTGAATTATCCCGCCTGCCGCCATGTGTATCCCGCGCTCAAGCACAAAACGTCCCAGTTCGGGAAGATATGCGAATGACTCCATCACCACGGGAACGGATGTCCTGATGATAACCCTGCCCACCTCCGTCTCCGCAAGCGTGTCGGCATCCGTGGCTATAATATCGAGCGAGGAGGAATCAATCCGCTGCTCAATCTTTTCGATCTGGCAGGCGACATCCTGCGTGGCGAGACGAAGCGTCAACTTCTCACCCGCACGAAACGGAGCCGTGGCAAGCCAGAACACGATGGCCTTAAAGCGCGATCCGACAAGAGGACGCTGCTCCGGGTCGCAAACCACATTCCCCCTGCTCAAGCCCGCGCCGCCATCAAGCAGAACCCCGATGCACTCACCCGCCTCGGCCCGATCAAGGCTCGCGGGAAACTTCCTTATGGCTCGCACCACGGCCCCGGCGCCGGACGGTTCGACAACGACCTTGTCCCCCGCTGCAATCAGGCCGCTTTCCATCCGCCCGGCTGCAATTCCGCTTTCAACCCACGGGTAGATGTCCTGAACCGGCAGACGCAGCGGACGGTCGGTTCCCGCGGCAGGCGAAAGCCGATCGAGGGTTTCACAGAGGCTTTCACCCTTGTACCAGCTCATGGTTTCGGAAGCCCGCACGATATTCTCCCCCGCCTTCGCGGAAAGGGGAATCACCTCAACTGGCTCAACCTGCAGCCTCTTAAGGAACGCGAGAAGTTCATCCTTGAGCCGCGCGTAGACGGCTTCGTCATAATCCACCAGATCCATCTTATTTATAGCGACGACGCTCTGCTTGACCCCGAGCAGACCGAGTATAAACGCATGCCGCTTTGTCTGCTCCATGATGCCTTCATGAGCGTCAAGGAGCAGCACGGCAACATCCGCCTGGCTCGCGCCGGTGATCATATTCTTCAGAAGTTCCTTGTGGCCGGGCGCGTCAATTATGACATACTGCCGTTTAGCCGTATGGAAAAAGGTCTGGGCAGTGTCAATGGTCATCATCTGCTCGCGCTCTTCGCTCAGGTGGTCCATGACGTAGGCGAATTCCACCTCGTGGCCGAGCTCCTCGGAGATGCGCTTGATTTCCCGCAGCTTATCCTCCGGCAGGGATCCCGTTTCATACATCAGGCGGCCGATGAGCGTGGACTTGCCATGGTCAACGTGGCCGACAAAAACTACATTCAAATGTTCCATCTTGGATCTCGCTCACATGTATCCGAGGGCGCGAAGCTTCTGCATGGTATACGCGTCTTCCTTATCCTGCGCGCGCCCGGCCCGCTCAGGCGTGACCGATGTTCTGATTTCCTCGACTATGTCATCAACCGTCGCCGCGTGGGATTCCACCGGGCTGCAGCAGGTCTTGCAGCCTATGCTCCTGTAGCGCCGTCCGTTCTTCGCAAAATACAGCTCGATCACAGGGAGATTCTCCCGCCTGATATAACTCCATATATCGAGCTCGGTCATGTGCAGTATCGGGTGAATTCTGATGTGCTCATCGTCGGCTGACTGTGACCGGTACTGGTCCCAGAACTCGGGCGGCTGATCCCTGTAATTCCACTCGAATTGCTCATTGCGCGGGGAGAAGTAACGCTCCTTGGCCCGAATTCCGTGCTCATCCCTCCGAATGCCAAGCAGGACGCCCTGTAGCCTCTTGTCGGCTATAACCTTTTTAAGAGCCTCGGTTTTGAGAGCATTGCAGCAGTCGAGTTTCGAACCCTTGCCCGGACCCATGCCTGCGGCAATGGCTTCCTCGTTGCGGGTCACGAGAAGGTCCAACCCCCATTCCTTCGCGATCCGGTCCCTGAATTCATAGATCTCAGGGAACTTGTAGCCAGTGTCAACATGGATCACGGGAAAAGGAATGGTTCCGAAAAAGGCCTTCCTGCACAGCCACAAGAGGCTGGTTGAATCCTTGCCGATGGACCATAGCATGGCTATGCGCTTGAAGCGCTGATACGCCTCGCGGATCACGTAGATGCTGCGGTTTTCAAGTGTATCAAGATAATCCAAGACTTTATCCCTTTCCGTCCTTCCATAACGCCAGAAAGCAGAGCATAGCAATGCCACCGCTCAAGTCAATAAGGATATCAAATTAATTCTCCAGCCGAAACAGAGCGGGGTCGTTTAACGTGTCCCTGACATATCCGCCGTCATAGTGATCGCGCGCGCAGGACTGGAAGACCGATGTGCTCCAGAGATAGCAGTACAGAGCGTGTGTGCATTCCGAAAGAATACTTTCGCGATCCGCCACCCATGCGGCGACGCGCCGCGCCGATACCCGGCGGATCGCAGTCATTGCACGCTCGGCATGCCGCGGAAGCCGCTCAATCAGCCTGAGCAGGAGCCAAGCCCAGTCACCATCGGTGCAGATAGTACGATACACAGTGTCGTCGGCATCCTCCCAGCAGAGATCAAGCAAGCGCCTCATTACCAGTTCCTGGTGCGGATACGGAAGACGCCCCGCATCAAAAGCGCTAAACACGTGGTATATGCAGCTGATCACGCACCACGGCGAAGCATCCGCGGCGCACCACGTCTCCAGGGGTCGGCATGGATCCACACGTTTCGATATGCCGCTTGTGAACGCATCAATCCAGGCGGGCCCGACCCGCCCGCTCGCAAGCATCGGTATGGCCGGCCCGCAAAGATCTTTATGCGTGCTCCGCCAATCGTGATTATCGAGCCAGGCGGAAAGTTCATCGGGATCAGCCGGTGCCAGCGGCGCAATATCGGCAGGAACCGGCTCGCCGAGGATGTTCAACGCGCCAATTATCATGTGCGCGGCATGACCCGGCCCCGACCCGTCATTGAACAAGCCATTCATGCCGCGCCATGCCATAATCCGAGCGGCCGCCTCATGCCGCGCCGACCGGTCGCCAAGCGGCAGACCCAGCACGCCCATGACGTTTATCGCGCCGGTAATTCCATAAAGCTCCTCTTTCCCGCCCCTGATCCGCGAATAGCTGAAACCGCCGCCGGGGCAATGACGCTTGACGAGTTCACCTCCCATTGCTTCCTTCAGCTCACGAACGTCTAATTGTCGAGTAGACATAATATGATCTCCCTCATTTAGGTTTTGTTTGTATTCCCT
>CAYWJE010000052.1:0-16994 GCA_964458525.1 uncultured Verrucomicrobiota bacterium | reverse complement strand
TATCTTTTTTCTTGACACACTTTTTCAGTGGCCGGTTATAAGTTCTCTCGCATTCGACGGACAGGAATAATATGCGGAAGACGGAGCCCATGCAATAGTTTATTCTGACTCTGAATTCTTCTTGTGGCATGGAGGGTTTGATCCGCCAAGCTTGCCAAGTTTAGAGCACATCGTTGTTCTAATTGCTGCCATGCGAAAAGTGAAGCAAAAAAGACTGCGCATGCATGCGCTCTTGCCTCTATCTGAGAATATGGTAGAGTCTGATAATCAAATAAAAAGAAACAGAATTGTTGAAAATGTTTGTTTTAGCGGAATCAATTGTTGAGGCTGGGGGCCGTGTTAAATGTTGACAAAACGCATAATTCCGTGTCTTGACATCCGCGACCGCAAGGTGACAAAGGGCGTGCGCTTCAAAGACAACGTGGTGCTCGGCGATCCGGTCGCCATGGCTGTCCGCTATTATGAGGACGGCTGCGACGAGCTTGTTTTCTACGATATCACGGCCTCAGCGGAAAACAGGCCAATTGATATCGAGATGGTTCGCGAGGTGGCAAGGGCCGTGTTCATCCCGTTCGCGGTGGGCGGCGGCATTTCAAGCGTGGCGGACATGTCCCGCGCTCTACTTGCCGGTGCGGAGAAAATCTCCGTCAACTCGCTTGCCGTTGAGAACCCCGGACTTATAGCCGAGGGTGCCAGAGAGTTCGGTTCGCAGTGCATGGTGCTCGGGATGGACCCGGTGCGGAACGAGGATGCCGAACGGTTTCCGAGCGGGTATGAGATCACGGTCAGGGGCTTCAGGCAGAGAACTGGAATTGACGCGCTGGAATGGGCAAAGCGTGCGGAGGGCCTGGGCTGCGGCGAGATCGTCGTCAACTCGGTTGACGCTGATGGTTCCAGGAAAGGCTATGAACTGAGGCTGACCCGGATGATCGCGGAGAGCGTGGGCGTTCCGGTTGTCGCCTCCGGTGGAGCCGGCAAGCCGGCTGACCTGGCGGAGGTGTTTACGGAGGCGCGTGCGGACGCTGCAATCATCGCCGGGATCCTACACGCGGGGAAATACAGCATACGTGAAATCAAGATGGAACTCGCTCGTGCCGGCATACCCGTACGCCTGACCTGGTGATCCGGGACGAAAGACCGGATACTGGTGACGGGCGTGGGAAGAGCAGTTGGTCATGATGAAGAAAGACTCGTCAGCACAGGGCATCGAGGAGCGGTTCGCCCGCGGGCTGCCTGTGGTGGACTCGATGGGTCAGCTCATATTCGACCCGGTCTACTCCCAGAAGGACCACACCACTCCGTGTTGCGAGATGTTTCATGTAATCAAGGGACGCGTTACCCTGATAAGCGGCCGCGGGCGGGTCGAGGCCGTTTCCGGCGATACCCTGCTGGTTCCAACTGGCGAGTGGCACAGGGATGACTTTGATGCTTCCGAGGGGCTCGAGGTGTTCATGGTGTTCTTCTCCTGGAATGAGGAGAGGGCGTTCTTCAGCCGCGTGACCAATGCGCGGCTCAGGCGCCTGCCGTTGGCCGCGAAATCGGAAATCTCGCGAATGTTCAATCATCTGCGGATGGATCGCGCGGCGGATGATGATTTCCACCGCCTGTTCGTCCGCTCGCAGATTCTCTCGCTCCTTCTGTATCTCCTGCGGGAGTGCTCTATGGGCGGACGCAAGGCGGCGCGCAGCGCGGGAAGTCCTGTCGCTGTGCGGCGTCAGGGGCTGATGCTGCGGGCGAAGTCCTACATCGAGGCCCACTACAGCGAGCCGCTGGCGCTGGATGATATAGCGCGTGAACTGAAAGTCAGTCCTTTCCACCTGTCGCACGTTTTCAGCCGGGAGAGCGATTTCTCGCTTTTCGAATACCTCACGGGGCTTCGCATGAACAGGGCGAAGGAACTACTGTCGGCGGGCAGCATGAATGTGGCCGAGGCGGCCCGCGCTGTCGGATACGAGAACTGCCGCTACTTCGCGAAGATCTTCCGTCAGCGCTTCGGTCACGCTCCTATCGGAACGCCCGCCAGGGAATCCGATCCCTTCTTCATAAGAGCAAAAGAGTATCCAAAATAGCAATATTGTTCCCTTGTCGCTGGTTCCCGCTCGCGCGAAAATGTATGGCATGCGATCCATACTCTTACGGGAGCACGGCGCCCGCCGTCTGTCGGCGGACTGGGTTATCACATCTTGAGGAAGGGATGTTTTTAGATGAGAGCAGGATTTTCGAGGAAGGATATCACTCCCGTCGGACCGGTGTGGATGGACGGCATGATCAGGACGCACCGGTCCGTCGGCGTGCATGACCGCATCTACGCCAAGGCCATGGTGCTTTCGCCGGACGCCGATCTGCGAAATACCTGCGCTCTCGTGTCGGCTGATGTCTGCGGTTTTTCCGCGGATGACTGCCGGAATGCGAGGACGATGATCCATGAGCAAATGGGCATTTCCTATGACAGCATCATTATAGCCGCTGTCCACAATCATTCAGGTCCGGCCACCGTGGGTTTTCTGAATCCCCGTGAAGACGAATACACAGAGCGACTGCTTGGCGAAATCGCTGCGCTGGTATGCGAGGCGGCATCCAGGATGGAGCCCGTGAGCCTCGGTTGCGGGGCTGGCGAGGAGAGGACGATCAGCCATTATCGGCGGCTCTTGGCTGATGACGGCCGTGTGGTGATGAACTGGGAGCCCTGGCCTGCGGAGAGAATCGTCCGCGCGCTCGGCGTGATTGATCCCGGCGTGACCGTGCTCAAAGCCGCGGCTGCGGGCGACAAGTCGCGGCTCGTCGGACTGCTGTTCAACCACGCGGGACATCCCAACGTGATGTCTGGCGATAACTATCTTGTCTCCTCTGACTACCCGGGCCTTGCTGAGGCGGCGCTGGAGAGTGAGCTGGGCGGAACCGCCATGTTCGTCAACGGCGCGCAGGGCACAATGGATATTGACGGACTCAAGGATCGCGACTGGCCTGGAGTTGACCGGGTAGGCCGCGCGCTTGTTGCCGCCGTGAAGAGCACAACATCCGCTATTGCTCCTCGTGCCGGCGCCGCGCTGTACATGGGCGCAATCAACTACACCATACCCCCGCGGCGGATATCGGATGGGGAGAAAGCATGGGCCGAAAACGTGATGGCCGGGACGGGCGGCACGATCCGGCCGGTTTGCGACGGGGTGGGGGACGATTACAAAGCGAGCCTTCTGCTGAAGTTGCGCGAAATCCAGGACCAGCCGGTCGCGATGGAACAGAACTGCATCGCAATTGACGATTGTGCCTTCATCAGTTTCCCCGGCGAACTCTTCACGGAAATCGGAATGCAGATCAAGGCGGCCAGCCCGTTCAAGCACACTGCCATCATCGGGCTGGCAAACGGGTACGTCGGATACGTGCCGACTCGTGAGGCGATAGAGCAGGGAGGCTACGAGCCAGATGTCCGGCGGGTGGACGACAGTGCCGGAGATATCGTGATGGAACAAAGCCTGGCCCTGTTGCGAATGGTTCGGGGAGAAGCAATGCAGAACACAGGCAACAAGGAGGAATTATCATGACACGATTGGCGATAGCAGGCGGCAAGCCGGAGTTAACCCGCGCGGATTACAGGAACTGGCCCATCATCACGGACGACGATCGCAGGTACGTGAACGAGGTTCTCGATAAAGGTATTGTATGCGGCGCCACCGCTCCGCAATGCAAAGCGCTTGAGAAGGAGTGGACCGAATACGTTGGCATAAAGCACTGTCTCACCACCTGCAGCGGCACCGCTGCTCTGCACATGGCGCTTGCCGCAGCGGGCGTCGGGCCGGGCGATGAGGTTATCACCTCCGCTTTCACTTTCCTGGCTTCGGGCTCGTGCGCCCTGCACCAGAACGCTGTTCCCATCTTCGTTGATATTGATCCGAGAACCTACAACATGGACCCGGCGAAGCTTGAGGCGGCCATAACGAAACGCACGAAGGTGATCATACCAGTGCACATCCAGGGCCTTGCCGCCGACATGGATCCGATTCTCGATATCGCCCGCAGGCACAAGCTCTTTGTGCTGGAAGACGCCGCCCAGGCGCACGGCGCGACATACAAAGGTCGAATGGTAGGAACCTTCGGCGACGCCGCTGAATTCAGCCTGAACGCTCTGAAGAACCTTTGCGGGGGCGAGGGCGGACTCCTGGTGACCGATGATGAAGATGTGCTTAAGAAGGCTTCGCTCGTGCGCTGCTTTGGCGACGAGGTTGACGAGGTCAGCCGTCGCCGAAAGTACAACGCCTCGATCCTGGGCTACATGTACCGCAATCAGGAGCTGCCCGCCGCGCTTGCGCGCGGACAGCTGAAACATCTGGACGCGAACAACGCCGCACGCATTGCGAACGCGGATTACCTCACGGCGGAGCTCGGGAAAATTCCGGGCGTGATCCCGCCCTACTGTCCCGCGGACTGCAAGCATGTATATTTCATGTACAACATCCGTCTCAGCCCCAAGGCGGCCGGGATTGACTGCGAACCGCGCCGGTTCCGGATCGCGATCGAGAAAGCGCTGTACAAGGAGGGACTGCAGGTCGGGCAGTGGCAGACCATGCCCGTGCCCGGGCAGGACCTTTTCCAGAGCAAGCTCGGCTACGGCGCCACGGGCTTCCCATGGAGCGTCAACGAGGCGAAGGGCATTAAGTATGATTACAACCTCGATCAATATCCCGTGGCGTGTGAGCTGTGCGACACCTACACGGTCGTGCACGGCGTGCATCCGCCGAACGGGCTGGATCTCATGAAGAAGATCATAGGCACGTTCCGAAAAGTGTTCGGAAACCTGGACGAGGCCGTTGCCCACGCGGACGATGAGATATATCCAGGCGTGGACGGCTCGCTCTACGGGGCTGCCTGAGAAAGCGTTCTTCCTGGCCGGAGTTCAGAATTCAGTCCGGCCTCTGATGGCGTACCGTCAGATTTTTCCGTGCATCTGAATATAACAGCGACCGTTCTTGATAGGCCTGAGTATTCACAGATAAGAATTGTCAACGAAAGGAATGTTAAATGAAGAGCAGGGGACTATTCGGGAAGAGGGGATTCGAGATCCAGGAGCGGGTTCAGGATATTCAGCCGCCGGACGACGACCATGTGATCGTCAAGATCATGGCCTGCGGAGTGTGTGGCACTGATATCAACTTCGTTCGCGACTGGCCCGATGACCCGATGCCGCTCGGCCACGAGGTGGCCGCCGAGGTCGTGGAAACGGGGAAGAACGTGACCTCGCTGAAGGCGGGCGACAGGGTGATCGTCGAGGACTGCTCCATGTGCGGCGTGTGCGAGGCGTGCAAGAGCGGACAGTCCCAGTTCTGCCGGAACAATTTCAACATGGAGGGACAGCCGGGCATGGGCGAATACATGTCTGTGCGATACAACTGTCTCGACAAGTTCGATGGAATGGATTTCAGCGACGCCTGCCTCACCGAGCCGCTTGCCGTGTCGCTGACCTCGGTGCTGCATGCGGAAATCCCGCTTGGCGGCAGCGTTGTGGTGCTCGGAAACGGGCCGCTAGGTTTGATGGCCGCGAAGCTGGCGAAGCTGAAGGGCGCGGGGTTCGTGGCGATTACAGGGCTGGGCGACGATAAGCCCGCCAGCAGGGCCAGGTTCTCCATCGCCGGCGATTGCGGCTGCGACCTGATTGTCGAAATTGGCAAACAGGATGTCGATGATGAAATTAAGAAAAGATTCCCGAACGGCGTGGACAGGGTGATCGTGAGTTCGCCGCCCGAGAGCATGAAGGACGCGCTGCGGATCATACGATTCGGGGGCATAATCGTCTTCTTCGGCCTGCATTTTGGAGGCAGGAATAAGGTGGAGATTGACATTAACGATCTGGTCTTCCGCAAGATAACGCTTCGTCCCACATTTGCGGAGCCAGCGATCAACTTCCCGATATCCAACCGCCTGCTAAAGGACGGGCTGGTGGACCCGCGCGTGCTGATTTCCCACACGTTTGGATTTGACAATGCCAAGCCCGTTATGCAATCTATCGCGAACGGCACGGAGCCCATCGTCAAGGCCGTCATGCTTCCTGACGGGTGAGACGGCCTGATCCGTCCGCCATAAGAAATAAGGAGGGGCTTTCCAGACATGAATACACTTGAGATGAGGCCAAGCAGGGTTTTGGCTAAATTGAGAGCGGGAGGAATCGCGTCGTGTTTCAAATCGAACCTTGCTGACGCGCGGGCCGTCGAGATCGAGGCGATGGCCGGGTTTGACTGCATTTGGCTGTGCATGGAACATGTGCCGAACGACCTGTCCGTGATCGAGAAATGCATCTGGGCGGCGAAGAGCCGGGATGTTGACGTGCTGGTGCGCGTCTCGCGAGGCAGCTACAGCGACTACGTGAGGCCGCTCGAGATGGACGCGGCCGGCATAATGGTGCCGCACGTGATGAGCCTGACTGATGCGCGGACCGTGGCGCGCATGACACGCTTTCACCCGGTTGGCCGACGTCCGGTGGACGGCGGCAATGCCGACGGAGCGTACTGCAACATTCCATTCGTTGACTATATCAGGCAGGCAAACGAGCAACGGTTCATCGTCGTTCAGATCGAGGATCCCGAGCCGCTTGACGAGCTGGACGCCATTGCCGCAGTGCCCGGCATTGATATGCTTTTCTTCGGGCCGGGCGATTTCAGCCACGGCATCGGCGCGCCGGCGCAGATGAAGCACCCGCGAGTGGTCAAAGCGTGCCGACTGGTGGCGGAAGCAGCCCTGCGGCACGGCAAGTTCGCCGGGACTGTTTCGGGCGCTGGCGAACTCGAAGACCTGCTTTCGATGGGATACCGCTTCATATCCCTTGGTGGCGACGTGGTGGGATTGTCCAAACATTGCAGATCCCTGATGGATGATTTCAACAGCCGCGTGGCCGGGAGGACGTGAGTTAAGGATGGGAGACAGTCTATGAATCATGCCGGCCGCAATTCCTCACTTTGTATAATCAACGGGCGAGTGCTGGTTCCCGAAGGGAGCCTTGCCGCCGCGTCGGTGAATATCGAATCCGGTATCATCGCGGGCATTGGCGTTCCCGCGGCGGGCGCGGATATTCTTGACGCGGCGGGTGGCTACGTGGTTCCGGGTCTCATTGATATTCACACGCACGGGATAGGGATGGAGAGCGCTTTTGGGGACCTTGCTGCGTTCGCCGCCCGTGAAGCCGCGGCCGGCGCGACCACCTTCTTCCCCACGCTTTTCGGTGCTCCGGACGAAATAGCGCAGTCCATGATTAGACATCTGGCCGCGACCGACTCCCTCAAGCTGGTTCCGAACATTGGCGGATTTCGCCTCGAATCCCCGTATCTTGCAAAGACCGGCGCCGGCCTGTCAAAGGACCTTTCGGAAATAACCCGCGCCATGACCGACGGACTGCTGGCGGCCGGCGGCGGGCACATCCGGATATGGGACATTTCGCCCGAACTGCCGGGAGCGGTGAAAGAGATTAACTATCTTTCCGGAAAGGGAATCATCTGCAGCCTTGCGCACACGCGGGCCTCGATTGACGAGGCGCGTGTCGCCGTGGATGCCGGCGCGCGGCTCGTGACTCATCTTTTTGACACTTTCGAACTGCCGGAGAACACGGCTATATCAAAGGGCGTATACCCTCCGGGTCTGGTTGATTACCTTCTGATTGAGGATCGGCTGGTGTGCGAAATCATTCCGGACGGTGCCCATGTGCATCCGATACTGGTGGAGAAGGCTTTGAGGTGCAAGCCGGACAAAGGAGTCGTGTTCGTAACCGACGGCAATCTGGGCGCCGGCCTGCCGCCCGGCGAATATGATTTGCCTCAGGGGTGGGGGAATGCTAAAATAAATGGACCGAATAACGGGGTTCGGCTGGTGGATAGGGGAATGGTCCTGGCCGGAAGCGCGCTGACTCCGATTGACTGTTTCCGGAACGCGATGAAAATATTCGGACTCGGCATCCAGGATGCGAGCCGGCATTGCTCCCTCAATCCAGCCGTCTTGTTAGGGCTGAATAAAGGATTGATCAGTGAGGGACGGGACGCCGATATCCTTGTGCTTGACGATGATATGAACATTCGCTACACGATAGCAGGAGGAAGGGTTCTATATGAAATATAAACCGGACTGGCCGGAGGCCCGGAAACGACTTGAAGCGCTGTGGCATGGCGAGATGCTCGATCGTCCCTGTGTGGCAGTGACGGCGCCTCTTCCTTCATCGCAGAGGCGACAGGACACTGTTCCCGTTCCGGTGAACGCTGAGGGGCAGTGGCTTGATCCGTCGTACCGCGTTGCAGTGGCGTTGCGCGAGATGGAGAACAAGTGGTGGGGCGGCGAGTCGGTTCCTTCTTCACTTCTCATGGCCAACTGGGTGATCTGCCTGGGAGGCACGCCGCAATTTGATGACAAGACCATCTGGTTTGACACTCAACCGGTGGATTTCGAAAAACCATCCCCGTTCCGGCACGATCCTCAATCGGAGTGGACGTTGAAACACCGCAAGCTGCTGACGGCAATGCTCGATGCGGCGGGCAGGGATAATTTTCTCATAGGTAAGTCGGGCGGACTGCCTGCGAACGATCTGCTCTCGATGATGATGGGCACGACAGAATTTGTTCTGGCGCTAATGGATCATCCTGAATGGATGGCGGAGGCTATACTGACTGGAGCGCGGGACCAGCAGGCGGTCAGACGCGAGCTGGCCGACCTGATTCGCGCCCGCCATGATTTCTGGTACGGTCTGGCCGGGTGGATGCCATTCTGGGCGCCGGAGCCGTTCAACGTGACGCAGTCAGACGTGTCCTGCATGCTTTCCCGTGAAGCATTCAAGCGCTTCATCCTGCCCGAGCTTGAGCTTTGCGGGTCCGATCACGGCGCCTTGTGGTACCATCTTGACGGTGGCAACGCCAAACAGCACCTGCCGTGTCTTCTCTCGCTGCCGTTCCTGCGCGTGCTCCAATATACACCGGCGCCGTGCGAGCCGCCAAACGGACCCGGCCACCTCGATTTCTACAAGGAAGTCCAGCGCGCCGGCAAGATCGTGCACATTCACCTTCCGAAGGAGAACGTGGAGCCGCTCGTGCGGGAGCTCGATCCGCGAAGGCTGATGCTGCAGACCGATTGCGGCACGCCGGACGAAGGCATGCGGCTCCTGGATTCCGTTAAAAAATGGGCCTGCCGTCTTCTTGTTGCGTGCGCCTGCCTTGGCGCGGCGGACGCCGGGGCACAGGCTGAACTGCTTCACCGCGAGCTTCCCGATGCGCCTGTTGTGGCGTTTCCCTGGCCGGGCGCCGAGCCGCGGATTGACGACGGGATGCCGGCCACCGCGGCGCCGACCGTGGCATACAGCCATGGGGACCCGACGTCAGCGGAACAGCTGATGCTGGAAATGGTAAATCGCGCGCGCCTGGACCCGGCCGCAGAGGGTGTTCGCCTGGCATCGGTCACGAACGCCGATATTCTTGGCGCCTATGATTATTACGGCGTCAGCACCAATCAGCTGATAGACGATTTTGCAGGCTATCCGGCCCGACCTCCGATTGCCTTCAACGCGGAACTCATCGCCGCCGCGCGCGCTCATTCCACCGATATGGCTGACAATGATTTCCAGAGCCATACCGGCAGCAACGGATCAGGGCTGAGCGATCGCCTGTCCACGGCTGGCTATACCGGCTGGAGTTCCGCGGGCGAGAACGTCTACGCCTACAGCCTGAACATTTTCTATGGCCATGCCGGATTCAATGCCGACTGGGGTGTTGCCTCGCTGGGGCACAGGGAAAATATCATGAACTACGGGGACACCGTCTACAATGAAATAGGCATAGGTATTGTTCTTGAAACCAATCTTCAGACGACTGTCGGCCCGCAGGTGACAACCCAGGATTTCGGGAAACGGACAGCCTGCAAGTATCTTCTGGGCGTAGTGTACTGCGATGCCGACGGCGACGGATTCTATAGCGAGGGAGAGGGTGTGGAAGGCGCAACCGTGATGCCGGACACGGGGACATACTACGCCGTTACATCGGCTTCCGGCGGATACGCTGTTCCGCTCAATATGGCCCAGAGTGATTTGATTGTGAGCATCTCCGGCGGAGGCATCGCGGCGCCGGAATCGAAAAGCGTCACGGTATCGGATGAAAACGTCAAGCTGGATTTTACGGTTTCAACCAACGGATCGGCCGGACCGTCAGGACCCGGCAGCGGGAATCTGACGAATCTCGTCCTGTATTACGAGAGCACCGGCTACTGGTATGTTTTTAACTCCACCGGAGATGTGTCATCTCTCAAGTTAGGCGACAGCGGCTATGCCCCGGTTCCGGCCGATTACGATGGTGACGGGAAATCTGATCTCGCGGTGTACCACGAGAGCAGCGGCTACTGGTACGTACTGCTTTCGAGCGATTATTCGCTTTCCTACCAGAAGTTCGGGGAGACGGGTTACAGTCCCGTCACTGGGGATTACGATGGTGACGGGAAATCTGATCTCGCGGTGTACCACGAGAGCAGCGGCTACTGGTACATACTGCTTTCGAGCGATTATTCACTTTCCTGTCAGAAATTCGGGGAGCCGGGGTATAGTCCTGTCTCCGCGGATTACGACGGTGATAATAAATCTGACCTGGCGGTGTATCACGAGAGCAGCGGCTACTGGTATGTGCTGCTCTCAACCGACTATTCGCTTTCGTACCAGAAATTTGGAGAGCCGGGTTACAGTCCCGTCGCCGCGGATTATGATGGTGACGGGAAATCTGATCTCGCGGTGTACCACGAGATCAGCGGCTACTGGTACATCCTGTACTCGTCCTCGTATGAGCTGGGGTACCTGAAATTTGGTGAATCGGGATACAGTCCCGTCCCCGGGGATTACGATGGTGACGGGAAGGCTGATCTGGCGGTGTACCACGAGAGCAGTGGCTACTGGTACGTGTTCCTTTCGGGTGATTACTCGCTCGGCTACCAGGAATTCGGAGGACTGGGGTATGTCGCCGTTGGCCCGATGTGAGCTTTTCCTTGTTGACAAGATCGGGAATATCCTGTATAGTTTTGAAAATGAAATTTGTATTTCTCCTTCACTTCATGTAAAAGATTTCTGTCTGGTAATTAAGATAATCGCGGGAGGGAAACATGAAATTCGTCAGGACTGGTCTTGTTGCCCTTTCAGCCGTGTTCTGCATCAGTTGCGGAACGTGTTTTGCGCAGATCTTAACGAATCTGGATCTTGAGTGGACCAGGATACTAGGCGCCAATAATGAGAATGCGTATGGAATGGGCGCAGTAGTCTTTCCCGACGGCTATGTGTATGCCGCCGGCCATGCCACAGGTCCATTTGATGGCAAGTCAAATCCCGGCAGCCAGAGCGTGTGCGTTGTGAAATGGGACGCTGCTGGCAGCCAGATATGGAGCACTGTCTTTGGCAGCACCGGAAATGAAAATGTCGAGGGGGTTGCGCGCGATAATACCAATATCTATATAGCGGGCTATTCGGACGGTACCCTAGGCACCAATATCCCTGTAGGAGCAAATGATGCGTTTCTTGTCAAACTGGACACGAACGAAAATATTCAGTTTCAGAAACTGTGGGGGTCCACTAACATAGATCAGGCCCATGGCGTGGCATATGGCCCCGGCGATCCGTTCAACGTCTACGTTGCGGGACATACCGAGGGTTCATTCGGTGAATGGCCGGTGGGAACGCCAAGCATCAATACCGGGACAGGTCCCGATGCATTCCTCACGAAGTGGAATCCGGGCGGCACTACGCAGCTCTGGACCCGCATCTGGGGGTCTGAGATGACGGACTTCGGGCGCGGCGTGGCCGTTGCCCCTGACGGGAGCGTGTATGTGGCCGGCGACACCTTCGGCGAGTTTCACGGGCAGACGAATCCAGGCGGTAATTCCGCCTTCCTCACCAAGTTCGATCAGAGCGGCACCGATAGCTGGACCCGCATCTGGGGGTCCACCAACAGCGACTACGTGGAGGAAGTGGCCATTGACGGTTCTGGCGCGATTTACGTTGTCGGCTATACGTTAGACGAATTTAATTCTCAAACAAATAACGGCGGCGCCGATGCCTTCCTGTCTGTTTTTGATCCGACCGGCGCTCATCTCTGGACCAAAATATGGGGTTCGACCAACGATGACTATGCATCGGGCGTGGCTGTGGGGTCGGACTACATCGTTCGTGTCTCCGGCTACACTTATTCCTCCGTTTTTTGTGGGCATACCAACCAGGGAACGCAAAACGCATTTCTCTCCCTCTGGGGCAGCGGCGGAATTGATGTCACGCACGTT
The DNA here is from genome assembly GCA_964458525.1 of uncultured Verrucomicrobiota bacterium. Classification (GTDB taxonomy): domain Bacteria; phylum Verrucomicrobiota; class Kiritimatiellia; order JAAZAB01; family JAAZAB01; genus CAYWJE01. The sequence goes on along the minus strand of CAYWJE010000052.1, from coordinate 4,730 downwards.
CTCTTCGGCGGCACGAATGAAACGGGTGGAACAAGCGTAGCGCTTGGCCCGGATGATACCGCGCACGTTCCCGGGTATACCAAGAGCGGGTTCGACGGCGCTTCGCCCGTATCGAGCGGGAGCTATCCCGATCTGTTTCTTTCAAAAATCAGCTCGAGTTTGAATACCAATCCTGTTCATGTGTGGAACCTCGGTGGAACGGTGATGGGCTCTCCTGCGATATCTGACGACGGGCTGATCTACGTCAGCCTGCTGGAGGATGCGGGAAACAACGTTTTTGCACTGAACTCCGGTGGCAGCACTCAGGATGCCGCCTTTATGACAGGCGGGTATTCTTCGCCTGCGCTCGGGGCGGACGGCAACGTCTATGTGGGGGCGAATACAGGCGGTTGTTTCTACAGTTACAGTACTAATTTGTCTGTTAACCACGAGTGGTATGTGACACCTCTTGCCGGGGACTACAGCATCGGGGCACCGGCCGTGGGGACAAGCAATATTATATATGCGTGTTCGCAGGGGGGCGCGATCCTCGCGTTTCATACGACATTGCACACCACGGAGCAGATCTTCCAGCTTTCAGGCTACATCAATTCAGCTCCCGCGATCGGTTCGGACGGCAATATCTATGTCGGGTCCGACGACGGGCGCTTCTACGGGCTTAATCCAGGCAGTTCTTTTACCCAGTTCGTGCATAACGTTGGGGCTGCGTTCAATTCCTCTCCCGCGATCGGGTATGATGGGACTATTTACGTGGGATGCGATGCAAGCAAGCTGTTCGCGTTTAATCCGGACGGCACCACGCAGAGGGTGTGGTCGACTGGTGGCGCGATAAGCTCATCTCCGGCGATAGGTGAGGACGGAACGATCTATGTCGGTTGCGACGATTTCAAGCTGTACGCGTTTAATTACAACGGCACTACGCAGAGAGTGTGGACGACGGGCGGAGCAATAAAATCATCTCCGGCTCTGGGCGATGATGGAACGATTTATGTCGGGTCGGGGGATGGAAAGTTGTATGCCTTCAATGCCGACGGCTCCACAAGCAAGGTCTATTCCACCGTCGCCGCGATATACTCCTCGCCCACGATCGCAATGGACGGAACGGTGTATATCGGATCGAGTGACTCCAACCTGTATGCGTTCGTCGGAACGGGCGGCGGGCCAGGCTCTGGCGCATGGCCGAAATACCGTCAGAACCTGAAAAACTGGGGACGTTCGCAATACAGTCCGCTTCCCGCCCCAGCAGGGATGGGTGCGACAACCGGGCTCTACGCATCCGCAGTGGGAATATCATGGAATCCTGTGGGCGGCGCAAATGGTTTCGATGTGTGGCGCGGAACCAACAGTGATTTCCAGTCTGCCGTTTTTCTCGGCAATACGACGATGACGAATTTTTATGATTCGACTGTAACGCCGGAACGAAGGTCCTATTATTGGGTTAAGGCCTGTAGTAGTCCGACGGGGGGGCAGAGCCCCTTTTCCGGACCTGTCATGGGCTGGCGGATACTGAGTCAGCCATTGAACGTTTTTGCGTCGCAAGGCGATTACACCAACAGTATCTCTGTGTCGTGGGATTCGGTCATGGGCGCCACCGGGTTCGAGGTGTGGCGGAATACATCAAGCAACTGGTCCGGTGCCTCGAATGTGGCAACGCATGTGTCAAACCTGTCTTACTACGATAGCGTAGCCTCGACATCGGTCTTTTATTACTGGGTGGCGGCGACGAACATTTACGGGAAGGGCGGATTCAGCGAGCTGGCGAGGGGTTATGCTGCGCCCGACGTCCAGACGGGAACTTTGATCATTGACGTCAGTCCGAATTACGGCACATGGACTCTACTTACCTGTCCTGCGGCTTACACCGGGCGGAGGTCGTGGACAGGTGATTATACAATGGCCACAGCGCCAATCGGGACCTATATGGCCAGGTTCGGTGCGATTGATTATTATGATACACCGTCTGATGCCTCCAGCAGTGTGACAGTGGGCACGTCCACGACTCTCGCTGGCTTCTACACGCCGCTCGATTCCGACGGCGATGGTTTGACGGACTTGGACGAGGTGAATATCTACGGCACCGATCCCTACAATCCAGATAGCGATGGGGACGGCTACTCGGATGGCAGTGAGGTCTACTACGGGTCCGATCCGCTCAACGCCGATTCGTATCCGTGCGGTGATCTCGTCTTTTCCTCGCCGGTTGCCGGAATGCGTGCCAAGGCGGGTAAGCGATTGCCCGTGGCCTGGAGCGGCAGCTTCGCACTTGGTCAGGCCGACATTTTCCTCGCGCAGGGCACGAGTTTCTGGAACCTGGCGGAGGGCATATCCTGTCCTGATCCCTATTCGTCCAATTCTGTCACGCTGCCGCAGAACCTGCGCACCGGCTCGAACTACCATGTTAAGGTGGCGGCGGCGTCCGGAACTGCGGTGTCAAAGTCTGCTGCTGGCGCCATGTTCGGCGATTCGGGGCTGTTCTCGATCGTTTCCGACTGCAAGGGCGATTACGATGCGGACGGCAGGGCTGATCTGAGCATGTATTTCCCGCCGTGGGGCATGTGGTTCATCCTGAGGAGCAACAAGGGATTCTACTACCAGCAGTTCGGGTGGGACGGGCCGACTCCGGTGCCGGCGGATTATGACGGCGACGGGCGCACGGATATCGCTGTGCATGACCCCCTTTCCGGATATTGGTATATTCTCACATGGGACTATCAATTCTACTGGCTGGAATGGGGGGCATCCATGGCTCCGGTTCCCGCAGATTACGATGGCGACGGGCGAATTGATTTCGCCGCTTATGATGAAAATGGCGCAACGTGGCATATCATGCAATGGAACGGGAGCAGCTATTCCATTTATCTCGGGGGCCAGGGCTACAAGGCCGTGCCCGGCGATTACGACGGGGATCGGATGGCTAATGCCGCCGTCTACGATAAGCATGACGGCACCTGGTATATCCTGTCGGCTTCGGGCTACGACATCACCACGATCCAGCTTGGCGGCCCCGGATTCATGCCCGTCCCCAACGATTTTGACGGCGACGGCATCATGGATCCGGCGGTCTATGATTCCGCAACCGGCACATGGTATATTTACAAGAGCTCAACGGGCCTCAAGTCGGTCCAATTCGGGTTCACCGACGCGATGCCTGTATCGGGCGACTATGACGGCGATGGGAAAGCGGACCTCGGCGTGGTGTATGGTCCGCTCGGCCTGTGGTACAGGCTGTTGAGCGCTGATGGAACTATGGATTACCTGCAGTTCGGGTGGAGCGGGATCATACCGCTGGAATAATCAGGGAGAAGTTATTGTGAGGAATGGAATTCTTGTTTCACTTGTTTGTCTTGTTCTGGTTGTTGCCTGTGGCCTCGCAGGAGCCCAGCCGTTTGATGAGAAATTGGCCGCGGCGCAGAAGACTCTCGAAGCCGGGGATTACGCCAAGGCCTATGACAATTTCAGCGCCCTGTTCAGGGAGCAGCCCCAGAACGAGAAGGTGAACATCGGGCTGGGTGAGGCGGCGTTCGCCACGGGCAGGCTCTCTCATGCCGCCATGGCTTACGAGCGGGTGCTTGCCGTGAACCCGAAGAACGACTGGGCGCGGCTCGAGCTCGGCCGCACCTTCTTCTCTATGCAGCAGTACGAGCAGGCGGAGGAGTATTTCAAGGCGGTGCTCGATCGGCAGCCGCCGCCGCTGGTCAAGCAGAATATCGAGCAGTTCATGGCACATATCAAAACCAAGACCCGGGTATGGGATTTCTGGGGACGCATGGACGTTGGTGTTTTCTATGATGATAACGTCAATTACGGACCTGATTCCGACCTGATAGACACCACTCTCGGCCTGCTGGAAATGGATCCTGATGCCACCTCTCACGCAGCGTGCGGAGTGTTCGGATCACTCAGCCTGTCCGGGTTCTACGACATCGCGGAACAGGGCGGCCTAGCTGCATTCGCGGATGGCAGTTTCTACGGCACGCTGCTCGATAATGTCCATTCCGAGGAGCTTCTCCTCTACCGCGCGAACGCCGGCCTCCAGTATGCCATGCGCCAGTCGCTGTTCCAGCTGCCCTTCAGCTACCAGTACCTCGACAGGGGACACTCCCATTATCTGAGCGTCTACGGTGTGCGCGCGTCTGGACTTCATGTTTTCACGAGAGACTGGCACGGCATGGCGCGACTCTTATCCGAGCGCCGCGATTACGCGGAACTTGATTCGCGCGACAGTTGGTATTACGCGTTCGAGGCAACCGGCAAGCGCTATTTCGGTCCAATGCGCCACAGCGCTGAACTTTCCGTGCAGGGCTTCTATGAGGACGCAAAGGAAAACGTCTACGGTAACAACGGCTTTGAGATAAGCGCATTAGGCGAGTATCGTCTTCCCTGGCAGTTGATGGCATATGCCAGGCTACGATATCGCAACGCCTTCTATGAAGAGCGCGAGGCTCTGGCGCCGCAGGACAGGCACGACATGCAGTGGCAGACTCTCATTGGCATGAACAAGGCCATTGCCAGGAACTGGGGCCTCGATTTGAGCCACCAGTTCACCTATAACGATTCCTCTTTCGACCTGTATGACTATTCAAGAAATGTTGTCACCTTGAGCACGTTCCTGGTGTTCTAACGCGGGCAAAGCCCGCCCTAAGAATGCCGCCATACTATGGCGGCCTACATTTTCGGTTCTTCCGGGAATAGCGTGTGATTTTTCATTGACTCAAAACAGGAATCGATGC
>CAYWJE010000051.1:0-17041 GCA_964458525.1 uncultured Verrucomicrobiota bacterium | reverse complement strand
TGGTCGTTGCGTACGAAGCGCCAAAAAATCACACGCTATTTCCGGAAGGACCCTAAAAACAGAAAACAGAAGAGAAGGACCACGAGCGAGGACGCTCATGCCACTACAGAAGAACCGGTGACGAAATCAGGTGATTGATCCCACGACTCATTGAGTGTTGCAAAAGGAGTGGCTTTGTGGCATGTTGATCGGCATTCAGCAATAGGCTCGGCATCCTGAAACCTGAACCACTAAACCTTCTCTCTCAACAAAACACGGGAGGGGGGATGAATACTGACAAGATGAACGGGCTTAAAAACATTTCGTGCTTCATCTCACGCCGCCAGCCGGCGCGCCCCATCCCGGCGGCCGCCTATGTGGTCGCGGCCGCGCTGGCATTTGTCGGTGCTGCTCCGGCGCTTCACGCGAAGGACGCCACCCTGATCCCGCTCGACTCCAACGCCTCAATGGTGCTTTTCACGGACGATACAGCGCCCTTCAAACATTGCCTTGCGGGAGATATATCCGAAGAATCCGGCATCCTGCCTGCCATGAAATCCGGGGAACTGGCGCCCGGCTTTTACCGCGCCGAATTTCTGCTTCGCCTGTCCCATACCGTTAGCTGCTTCACGGAGCGCACTCGGATCACCGTCAGCGTATCAGGCGATGGTATCACTGCTGCTGACCGAGAGATGTCCGTCATCTGTTTCGACCGGCCTGGCATCTACCAGCGGTTTGAGCTTCCTTTCACTGTCACGAAGCCTTCGTCCATTGCGTCATTCCAGGTCTCCTGGGCATGGAAATCCCAGAAGAGTGAACGGCGCCCCGTTCCGCTCGTCAATGCGCCAAAACCCGGCGACACGGAACTGCAGGGCGCAGACTCCAAGCTGGACAATCTCTTTCAGAAGATGGTCGTCGAGCGGAAGATCTCCGAATTCCCTTACCACATCGCGCTCGGAGCGGTCGGGTTCGAGAGCCTTGGCGAAGTAGCGCTCTCCGAGCTCGAGGTGAACAAGGTGCGCTATCGTCCAAATGAGGCCTTGCGTGGATCGGTGACAATCCGCAACGCCGGCATCAAGCCCAGGGAACTTGTCTGCATAGCCGATTTGATTGACGAGACCCACAGCCCGTGCGAAATTGCCCGCGGAACGGCGCTCGTTCCGGCACGAGGCGCTCACAACTTCGAATTCTCCGGCCCAGTGGGCGACCGGCCCTGGGGACGGGAGATTTCGCTCCGTGTCGAAGATGGCAGCGAGGTGCTGGTAAAGGAATCGGAGTATTTCACCGTCCATACCAATATGTGGGCGGTCGCCATTGGCGCATTCGGAATGGATTTGCCCCGATACCGCGCCGGGCCGAACGGGGTCAACGCCCCGAAAATTGCGCGGGATTGCAAGCAGCGTTACGAAAACGTCATTGAATTCGTCTTCTGGGCGCCAGACGACACGGGCGACCTCAATCCGCCAGCTGGCCAATACTGGAGCGGACAGCTCCGGCGTGATTCGAGCGGCGATAGCACGCGCTGGCTGATTGATGCGTTCCACGAAGCCGGCGTCGCATGTTCGGTCTACACCACGGTATGGGTGTATGGAGGTAAGTCGGGTTACGAGAGCTATCGACGGCATCCCGAATGGTTTAACCTCTCTGTGATACCGCCGAGCGCCACGTGTTCCGATTCGGTTTTTGACGTGCGCCATCTCGACCGATGGGATAGTCCTCCCGGCACACGCCTGCGCTCCTGGCCCCGCATTGCACCGCGGACGGATATTGACGAACCCTATGAACATCATGCCGGCGAGCTCATCCGCTCCATCGAGAATTTCGGGTGGGACGCCGCGCGCTATGACTCAGACACGACGAAACCCGACGCGCCGCGCGTTTTCACCGTGTCGCGCAACATCGTCAACACGGCCAGACCGGAGTTCCAATGGGGATACAACGACGGGCTGCACAGGACCGACCTTTCCGACAAGCCCAACCTACAGGAGCTATATGATTTCATCTGTTCTAACGGCGCAATGATCATGGACGAGTACAACAGACATGCCGCGCAGGACAAGTGGACCTACGAAAAGTATGCGCATCGCCATGTCATTTTCAGGGACCAGGTCCACACCAGGGGCGGCCACGTGGTGTTCTGTCCTCTGGAAATCAACGCGGACAATGATGCCGTGTTCCAGGAAATTCTGCCGCTTGCCGCGCGAGCGCACCACGCATGGAATACGCTGAAGGGGCCGGGGCCCTACGCGAACTATGCGCGATTCAGCACGCTCCATGCGGGCCGGATATGGGACAACAGCGCCATCCGGCTGGAGTCGGCGGCAAAGAGGATTGACTGGGGTGCTTCGGCAGAGAAACTTTTTATGCCTAATGACTATGTCTATCTGCGTCCGATCGGAAAAGACCGCTCTGAGCTGATTATCCAGATGCTGAACCGTCCTCCGGAAAAGGTAGCAAGCTATAATGACAATCGCGTTCCGCTTCCCGTAGAGGACGCTGAATGCGTGATAACTCTTCCTGAAGGCGTCATTCCGAAAGCTGCATGGCTCGCCACGGCTGAACCGGTGATGTCGAGAAAAAATCTCGATTTCTCGTTTGAAAAGGGCGCGCTTGGCTTCACCGTTCCATACCTGCGGTTCTGGAACATGCTGGTGATAGAGCTTGAGGGCGAAGGAGACTGGAAATGAAGCGGTTTCGGAACATCATGGCGCTTCTGATGCTGACGCTCTGCTTCCCGGCTGGAGCAGGCGCGGCAAACGCGGTCGGCCCCGAAGTGCCGAAAGTGCACGTGGCGCGCGGCCTTTGGTGGAATCACTGGCGGATTTATGAGGCGATCGCGCTAATGGGCGGAGCGGTGTCCGACGCTTCTTACGATGTGTACGGCAATCCAGGCGGCTACCACGGGGTTGGCGCGCCGCTCGGCGATTTTCCCTCATCGCAAAACGCCATCCGCAAGTACGATCTCATCATAATCGTAAACTGCCGCAGCGCAGCCATCGGACAGAAGCGCCAGGAACTCCTCGCGGAATGGGTGCGGGAAGGCGGCGGCCTGCTGGTCATCGGCGGCCCAATGGCTTTCGGCGAAGGCAACTATCACGGCTCGCCGATCGAGGCCGTACTGCCCGTCACGGTGTCCGCGGCGCGCGATATGGTTCGCGCTTCCAGCGACGGCGGGGTGGCATCAAGTGGATCGGAAGGCGCGCCGGCCGGGGAAATGACCTTGGACGATGCGATGTTGATCTATTATCACACCGGGCTGGAGGTCAAACCCGGCGCCAGGGTCGTGCTGACGGTAGAGGGCAAGCCGCTCATGATCCTGCACGAGATCGGCAAAGGACGCGTGGGCGTGCTTGCCGGAACCGTGTGCGGCGTTCCAGGGGAAGGCCAGGTTCCGTTGTGGGAGACGGGCCGATGGCCAGCCGCGCTCTCCGCATCACTCGACTGGCTCGCGCGCAAGCCGGAGACCAGACAGACGGCTTCTCCTCCGACGCCATCCGGAAAAGAATATGCAGCCGGGCTGCGGCAATTGCAGGAACTGGCCGAACCCGATTTCAACTCGATGCTGGACGGCATGCTTGATGAGCCGGAACCAACAACGAAGACCGGACATTTCCCGAAGATCTTCGACCTGTCCGAGAAGTGCGCCGACCGTGCCTTTGCGCTTGCCGTTGTCAAGGCCGTTGCCGAGTCGGGAACGCAGTTAAACGCGGCCCAGGCCAATCGGCTTTTCGAACGCATTAACGATCACGTTGAGGGCGGTGAATTTGAAGCGCCGGGCGTGCAGCTGGCGAAAGCTTCCACGCCCGGCCGCGCCGCGCTCGGAATGCGGGTCCTGGCGAATATCCATTCCCCCGCTGCAAACGATTATATCACGCGCTTCCTTGTGCGCGGACTGGCCGCCCTGCCTTCCGAAGGAGACGCGGATATGATGTCATCCGCAATGAGACCGCCCGACGGAGAAGACGAGCATCTTCGCATCGCATCCGTTCGAGCCGCCTCCGACAGCGCCGACTCGGCGCTGCTGCCCGGCTTCCGTGATGCATTCCGGAAGTGGAAGGGTTCCCGGTCGTCCAACGTTCTCTTCGAACATCTAAACGAGGAGATAGAAAATGGGGCGGACATAGCAATGAGCGTCATGGGCGGTTCCAACGCCGCGCTGCGGCTGGTTCAGAAAATGGTCGCGCTCAGGGAGGAGATACATGACCTCACCGATTTCCTCGAGGCGCCTGTTTGGACCATGACGCCGGAGATAGCAAAGGAAAAGGAAATGGCCGCTGCAAGAAAGAAGAAGCTGCTGCTGCTGAAGGCGCATTACGAGGCAGCGCTGGTCCGGCTGCCGGATTCCGTGGTCCCGGCATTCCTTGAAGAAGATGCCGGGCTGGACGGCGAATACGCCGTGGAATATCTCCTGCCCTTCGCTCGGAATGATCAAATCCGGGCTAAGGTGCTGGGTCTGATATCAGGAGAGTGAACGATTTAACAGACTGGGCCGTCAACGCAACGATGGAGTACCCCGCCCCACTGTCTGAATCACAGATAAAATTCTACGCACAATGAAATTCTACGCAGTTGACTCAATTGCCGGGCCATGCTATCAGTGTCGTGTACTATTTCTGGGGACGGGCCTGGTCCGCGTTTGACCAATATACATGGAGGAGTTCGAAATGAATGACCTAAAGATAGGCTGGGCATCGCGTGACGTTTCAACCGACAAGCCGGTCAACATACCCGGGCAGTTCCACATGAGGATATCCGAGGGGATCATTGACCCGATCACCGTAACCGCCCTGGTAATAGACAACGGCTCCGACCTTGCCATATTTCTTTCTGCCGACCTGGTCGTCATCCGGTCCGGCCTGCTCGACGACGTGCGCGCAAAAGTTGCCAGGCTGAATCCGGACATTCCTGTCGATAAGATCCTCATGAACGCCACGCACACGCACACCGGCGCGAGCCATTATTCCGATAGCGCCCAAAATTTCTCCAACAACATGTCCACGGCTTTATTGGGCGAAGTGCCGCACGACGGGATAGAAATAACCTCCGGCGATGAATACCGCCGCTTTCTCTCGGCGCAGGCCGCGGAGGCCGTTGTCGAGGCTTACGCGGGGCGAAAGCCGGGCGGGATAGCCTACGGATACGGATACGCCGTTGTCGCGCACAGTCGGCGAGTCGTATATTTTGACGACCTCTCCAAGCGGCCTGGCGCCTTCATCAACTCCACGCATGGAGTCAACGGCCACGCTGCCATGTATGGCAACACGAACGACGACAAGTTCAGCCACTACGAGGCGGGCGCGGACCACTTCATCAACCTGCTCTTCACCTTTGACGGCGGGGGAAAGCTCACCGGCACAATAATCAACATCCCCTGCCCCTCTCAGAATTCCGAAAATGAATACAAGCTTTCAGCCGATTATTGGCATGACATTCGCGTCGCGATCCGCGCGGAATACGGAGACATTTTCATACTCCCGCAGTGCGCCGCCGGCGGCGACCTCTCGCCGCGCGTCCTGCACTACAAGAAGGCGCAGGAGCGCAGGTTCCAGTTGAAATACGGAGATGAGAAGATCGAGATGGCCGCGCGCAAAGATATCGCCGAACGGACTCTTTGCGCCTTCAAGGAAGTGCTGCAATGGGCCGGAAAGGATATAAAGTCGGCACTGCCCCTCTCGCATGTTGTGAAGACAGTGCAGCTATCCCGGCGTATGATAACGGACCAGGAAGTCGAATACGCGCGAAAAGGTCTCGAAGAACTCGATCGAAAGCCGTTCAAAACTGACGGCACCCCGAAAGAGCAACTCTTCACCAACTCGGTGCTCGTGGCAGGCCGCAACAGGTTCCGGCGCGTGATCGCTCGTTACGAGACACAGAAGAGCGAGCCGACGCTTCCGATGGAGCTCCATGTCATAAGGCTGGGCGGGATTGCATTAGCGTCCAACCGGTTCGAGCTCTACATGGACTACCAGCATCGCATGCAGGCACGCAGCCCCTTTGAACAAACCTTCATCGTGCAACTTGCCGGCCAGCCAGGGAACGACGGCGGAAGCTACCTCTGCACCGAGCGCGGCGAACGGGGCTGCGGCTACAGCGCCAGCATGTTCTGCAACATCGTCTCACCGAGGGGCGGCCAGGAGCTGGTCGAGGAAACGGTGAAGACGCTCAAGGAGCTGGCTCAGTCCAATTGAGTCTAAATCGGGCTTATCCGCACGATTTTTTTCCACAGCTCGGTTTCTGAGCTGCGTCTGATAGCCTGAAACCTGATTTCTCACACCTAAACCCCGCAAGCCTTCACTCACCGCTCAATATTGAACAATCCATATTCGACACCCTATCCACACCACGCTACACCGGACCCTTCATCATCCCACAAAAAGTTTTAAAAAGTTATTGACTGATACAGAAAGCATGCTATAAACCTTTCTTATGTGAATCGATTCACAGTTTAAAGAATGGAGATGGCCATGAAGAATGTTGCGACAAAGACCGGCATGGTGCCACCAAAGACAGTTGAGAGGTTGATGTTGTACAGGAATCTGCTTGAGAATGCGAAGGCGCAGAGCAAGTCATACATTCTCTCAAACGAAATGGCGGCGCTGATAGGCAGCACCCCCCCCCAGGTGCGACGCGACCTTATGGTAGTGGGATGCGCAGGCGGCTCGAGAAAGGGTTACCCGGTTGACGACCTGCTCGGCGCTATCAGGTCGCTGCTCGAGCCCCCCGACGGAATAACGATGGCTGTCATCGGCGTGGGTAATATCGGGCGCGCCTTGCTTGGTTATTTCTCGCTGCTGCACCCACGGTTCCGGATAGTGGGGGCATTCGACAATGATCCAAACAAGGTGAACAGGACTATTTCCGGCTTTCACATATTGCATATCGCGGAGATCGGTTCGGCGCTTGCCGTTCAACCGGCGCAGGTGGGGGTTATCACTGTGCCGGCAGACCAGGCACAGAAGGCCGCCGATTCTTTCATCGGCTCGGGCGTGCGGGGCCTGGTTAATTTTGCATCCGCGCATGTGCGGACGCCGAGTGGAGTGTGGATTGATAACGTGCAGATCACATCAACGATCGAGAAAGCTGCCTATTTCTCAAGAATGATGCCACAGTCAGGAGATAAATCGTGAATATATCAGTTATTGATGACATCAAGTTGAAGTACAGGGGTGCGAGCCGTGACGCTCTGATCCCAATCCTGCAGGAAATACAGGAAAGGGAAGGCTACCTCGAAGAGGCCACGCTAAGGGAAGTGGGCCTTTTTCTAAAACTCCCCGCGAGCAAGATATACGGCGTGGCGAGCTTCTACAACCAATTCCGTTTCCAGCCCATAGGGAAATACCACGTCGTGATCTGCAGGGGCACCGCCTGCCACGTGAAGGGATCTTCCACACTGCTGCACACACTGCAGCAGGAGCTGAATATACAGCCGGGACAGACGACTCGCGACGGACTATTCACACTGGATGTCGTCGCATGCATAGGGGCCTGCGGATTGGCCCCGGTCGTCAGCGTCAACGGCGAATTTCACGCGAAGATGACCCCGGAGAAAACCATTGAACTCATCGCACACATACGGAGCCTGAAATGAAACCTGACAGCCTGCTTACCAAACCATGTTGCGACCTATGCACTCACAGTCACGAGCGGCCATGCCCCAGGTTCGTCGCCTGCATCACAGAGGGACCGCTCTGCCACGATAACGAAAAATGCCGCAGTCTGCGCAGCGCGCGCCTCAAAGAGGTCGCGAGAGAGACTGTGAAAGAGCCTGTCTTCATCGTCGGAACCGGCACCTGCGGACTCGGCGCCGGCGCGGCAGCCAGCATGGATGCTATAAGGGAGTACTGCGAAAGGCGGTCCATTGGTTTCTCGATCATCGAAACAGGCTGTGTGGGGCTCTGCTCCTCCGAGCCGATAGTGGACGTACTACTGCCAGGCAAGGCGCGGCTCAGTCTGCAGAGCGTCACCGCCGAATGCGTTGAGCGCGTGCTGGACGGTGTATTTGCGGGCCACCCCTACGCATCCTCTGTCCTTGGCTATTACCATCAACCCGGTCTGGCTGATTGGCCCGGGCTTGGAACTATCGCAAGCCATCCTTTTTTTCAATCGCAGAAGAGGATCGTTCTGCAGAACTGCGGCATAATCAATCCATCGAGCCTTGACGAGTATATTGTCAGGCGCGGCTACCAGGCGCTCGCTACAGCCCTGAACACAATGACCCCGGAGGAAGTGATCGGAGCGGTGGAAAAAAGCGGGCTGCGCGGGCGGGGAGGCGGCGGATTTCCGACAGGCAGGAAATGGGCCTTTGCGCGAGCGACGCCCGCCGCACAAAAATACGTCATCTGCAACGCGGACGAGGGCGACCCGGGCGCGTTCATGGACCGCGCGGTGATCGAGGGCGATCCGCATCGTGTGCTGGAGGGACTCGCCATAGCGGCCTACGCTGTTGGAGCGACAAAGGTCTATATCTACATAAGGGCCGAGTACCCACTGGCCATACGCCGCATCGAGACGGCGATAAGGCAAGCCATGGATGTCGGGCTGATAGGTTATAATGCCATGGATAGCGGATTCAACCTGAACGTGATCATCAAGCAGGGCGCCGGCGCTTTCGTATGCGGCGAGGAGACAGCGCTCATCCACAGTATAGAAGGCAGGCGCGGCATGCCTCGCATCAGGCCCCCCTATCCCGCCGTCAGCGGCCTATTCGGCAAGCCAACGGTGATAAACAACGTGGAAACCCTTGCGAACGTTCCGACCGTTCTTCTGGACTCCCCCGAACGTTTTGCGGCCATGGGAACAGCGAACAGTAAGGGAACAAAAGTATTCGCGCTTTCCGGCAAGGTGACCCGGACCGGACTGGTGGAAATCGAGATGGGGAAGACACTGGAAGACATAGTGATGAAGATAGGCGGCGGGGTCCCCGGCGGCATGGCATTTAAGGCAGTGCAGATAGGCGGACCTTCCGGCGGATGCATCCCGCAGAGACGCCTGGCAACCCCGGTTGACTACGAGTCGCTCAAACAGGTCGGCGCAATAATGGGTTCCGGCGGGCTCGTGGTGATGGATGAGAAGAACTGCATGGTGGACATTGCCAAGTTCTTCATGGAGTTCATCCAACGCGAGAGCTGCGGAAAATGCATACCCTGCCGGGAAGGAACCCGGATGATGCTCGAGATTCTACGGGCCATAACGAGACCGCGGGGCGCCGAGACGGATTCGCAGGCGCTCGACAGGTTCAAGGGCGTGCTGCAGATCGAAGAGCTGGCGCAGGTTATAAAAGATACCAGTCTCTGCGGACTAGGCCAGACCGCGCCCAACCCGGTGCTTTCAACAATGCGCTGGTTCCCGGAGGAATACGAGGCGCACATCTTCGAGCGGCGCTGTCCCGCAGGCGCATGCACGGCGCTGCTGAAGTACGAAATTGATCCCGCAAAATGCACAGGCTGCACACGCTGCGCTAAGGTCTGCCCGGCAGGGGCAATCGGCGGGGCTCCGAAGAAACCGCACGCCATCGCCAACCAGCGCTGCATCGGCTGCGGAAGCTGTATTGATGTCTGCAAATTCGGCGCTATAACGCGCGGATAAGAATGGAGGTCAACCGTGCTTAACATTGAAGTCAACGGCGAGATGATGAAGGTCAATGAAGGCGAGACACTTCTCTCTCTCCTTCGGGAAAAAGGAATCAGCATTCCTGCCCTGTGCCATATGGATGGATTCACTCCCACCGGTGCATGCCGGATGTGCGTTGTGGAGATCGAGGGCGAGCGAGGCCTGACGCCAAGTTGCGCCTGCATTGCCAGGGAAGGGATGAAGATTCGCACCCACTCCCCGCGCGTGCTGAAGGCGCGGAAAACGATACTGGAACTGCTGCTCGCGAGCCACCCGGACGACTGTCTCTATTGCTCAAGGAACGGGCAGTGCGAACTGCAGAAGCTGGCCAGGGAACTCGGGGTCCAGGACAGACGTTTCGTCCATCGACAGAAGAGCTTTCCGCTAGACATTTCCAGCCCGTCCATAGTTCGAGATGCGGACAAGTGCATTCTTTGCGGACGCTGTGTGCGCGTATGCGAGGAGGTGCAGGGCGTAGGGGCCATTGATTTCATCGGCAGGGGCTGCGACACACAGATTGGAACGGCCTTCAAGCGCGGCCTCAACACTTCCACCTGCGTGAATTGCGGCCAGTGCATTGCAGTGTGCCCCACAGGCGCACTCAGGGATCAGGATTCCACCGCCGAGGTGGAAAATGCTCTTTCGGACAATCAGAGAATAACCGTCGTTCAGCACGCGCCGTCGATATCCGTCACAATTGGCGAGGAACTTGGTCTCGCCCCCGGCAAAGACTGCGCAGGTATTCTCAATGCGGCATTGCGCAGGCTCGGTTTCGCCAGGGTTTTCGACACCTCGTTCGCCGCCGACCTGACCATCATGGAAGAAGCTTCCGAACTCCTGAAAAGAGTGCAAGAAGGCGGGCCGCTGCCGCTTATGACCAGTTGCTCCCCGTCATGGGTGAAATTCATCGAACATTTTTACCCGGCTCTGTTACCGAACATCTCCACGTGCAAGAGCCCACAGCAGATGCTCGGCGCCCTTGTGAAATCCTTTTACGCGGAACGGGCCGGACTTGATCCTTCAAAACTTTTCAGCGTGAGCATCATGCCATGCACGGCGAAGAAATTCGAGGCAGCCCGCCCCGAGATGAGCAGAAACGGCGTGGCTGATATTGACGCGGTGCTCACCACCCGCGAACTCGCGACTTTGCTCCGGAAACACGGCATTGACCCCAACAAGTTGCAGCCGGAGGAGGCGGATGACCCCATGGCGCGCCGAAGCGGAGCAGGTAAGATTTTCGGAACATCCGGCGGTGTGGCCGAGGCAGCACTGAGAACAGCCCATAAGCTGATTACCGGCCGTGAAATGGAACCCATCGTCTTCAAGGAAGCGCGCGACGCGAGCGGCATAAAAGAGACGAAGGTTAAAATTGGAGATATTGAACTGGGAGTTGCCGTGGTCTCGGGTTTGGGCAACGCAAGAAAGCTGATGAATCAGCTCGTGGAGGGTCGCGCCGATCTTCACTTCATTGAGGTGATGAGCTGTCCCGGAGGCTGCGTGGCCGGCGGCGGCCAGCCGCTCGGTCTCAACCCGGAGGCAGTGCGTAAGCGTAGCTCGGCCCTATACAGGATTGACGATCGCGAAAAGCTGAGGACTTCACACGCCAACCCGGCCGTGCAGGAAGTCTACAGGGACTTCCTCGGAAAACCGCTGGGCGGCAAATCCCACGAGCTTCTGCACACCCATTATATCGAAAGGGAGAAAGCCTGATGACAGGGAATGAACAGGACACTATGCCGCTTGTCCACTCAGTGAGCGAGCGTTGCCGCGTGTGCTACACCTGCGTGAGGGAGTGCCCGGCCAAGGCAATCAAGATTGTGAACGGCCAGGCCGAGGTCATGCCGGAACGCTGCATCGGATGCGGCAACTGCGTGCGCGTGTGCAGCCAGGGCGCAAAAGCAGTGCGTAGCGGAATTCCCTCCGTGAAGCAGACCCTGGCCGGACCAAACAGCGTGACCGCGCTGGTCGCCCCGAGCTTTCCAGCTTCTTTTCCCGACATGGACCACCGGACGCTCGTTGGAATGATCAAGAAACTCGGCTTCGATAAGGTATGCGAGACGGCATTCGGGGCGGACCTTGTCGCGGCCGAATACCGGCGTACCATGGAGCTGAACCCGGACAAGTCGTTTATCGCCACCACCTGCCCCGCGGTGGTTTCGTTCATCGAATATTACCATCCGGGTCTTGTAAAGAACCTCATTCCCGTGGTGTCACCCATGATCGCCGCCGCGCGGGCCATAAAACAGGCCAACCCCGCAGCCAAAGTGGTTTTCATCGGCCCCTGCATTGCAAAGAAGGCGGAGGCGGATAACGAACATGTCGCCGGTGTGGTTGATGGAGTGCTGACCTTTATCGAACTGCTGGAGATGCTGAATGAAAACGGTATATCAAAGGATAACAGCACGCCGGATGAATTCGACCCTCCGCGCGCAGGCAAGGGACGGCTCTTCGCCCTGACGCGCGGACTCCTGGAAACAGCCGGCATAAGAGAAGACCTCGTCAACGCCGACGTGGTTGCAAGCGACGGACGCGAGAACTTCGTCGAGGCCATTAACGAATTCGAACTCGGTTCACTCAAAGTCAGGTTGCTGGAAGTTCTATGCTGCGAGGGCTGCATCATGGGAGCCGGCATGACAATCCCTAAGATGCCGCTATTCAAGCGACGCGCGCTCGTCAGCTCCTATGTCAAAAGTCAGCTAGAAGGCCGGAACCATGAGGTTCAAACCGCGGCCGCCACGGACCTGTCCAGGAGTTTCAGACAGAGGGACAGGTCCATGCGCGCGCCCTCGGATGAAGCACTCAAGGCCATTCTGGAGGGGATGGGCAAATTCTGCACAAACGACGAGTTGAACTGCGGGGCGTGCGGCTACGCCACCTGCCGGCTTCACGCCGCGGCTATCCACGACGGGTTTGCCGAGGCGCAGATGTGCCTTCCCTACACCATAGACAAGCTGAAGGAGACAATCCAGAAACTGGCCGACTCCAACGAGGAAGTGGCGGCCATAGGAACCGCGCTTGCCCAGTCGGAAAAGCTCGCAAGCATGGGACAGCTCGCGGCAGGCGTGGCGCACGAGGTCAACAATCCTCTGGGAATAGTCCTGATGTACGCGCACCTGCTCCTCGAGAAACACGGCGTAACAGACGGACCGCTGAGTGAAGATCTTCACGTGATAGTTGACCAGGCCGACAGGTGCAAAAGGATAATCGCCGGGCTGCTCGACTTTGCCAGACAGAATAAGGTTCTCAAGCAGAGGACAAACATGACAAAGCTGCTGGCCGACACTGTGAAGTCGGTTAATCTCCCACCCGGCATTAAAATAACAATCGCGGGGCTGGACAGCGCGGTGTTTGCCGAGATTGACCCCGACCAGGTCTCACAGGTTATACTCAATCTCCTGACCAACGCCCAGGCGGCTATGCGGCGCGGCGGGACGCTCAAGATGGAGTTGGCGGAGGAGCCCGACCATATAGTCATCAGTATATCGGACACCGGCGTGGGCATACCGCCCGATAATCTCTCGCGCATATTCGACCCTTTTTTCACCACCAAGCAGATCGGAACCGGCACCGGCCTGGGCCTCGCGGTTGTTTACGGGATAATAAAAATGCACCGCGGCAGCATATCCGTCAAATCCAATGCCGATCCGGCAAACGGGCCGACCGGCACAACCTTTGTCGTGAAGCTGTTGAGGGAAGGAGCTTGAACCAATGAATGGAAAGGAACGCGGCATGAATGACCGGAAAAAGGCTATCGTCGTGGACGATGATCCCGACTTTCTTGACCAGCAGAAAACCGTGCTCGAAGCCCTCGGCTTCGACGTGGTGACCGCCGAGGGACGGGCTGAAGCGGAGGAAAAAATCAAGGAAGTAGTGCCCGACCTCGCTGTGGTTGATCTGATGATGGAAGAGAAGGACGGCGGCTTCATCCTCGCCCGGTCGCTGAAGCAGGCGAACTCGGCCATGATTGTTCTGCTCGTTACGGCGGTAACTGCTGAAACAGGACTGGAGTTCCACATGGAAGCGCCCGGCGCAAGCCGATGGATTAAGGCGGACGCGATTCTCACAAAACCAGTGCGGATTGAACAGCTAAGGCGGGAAATCGCCAGGTTGATGCGATGAACAATTCAATTCTGAATGTTTGGATAGTTGACGACGAACCGGCCATGTGCAAGGGCGCCCTGCGCGCAGTCGAGGACTTCTCCTATTCCTTCGAGGACCTTGCGGAATCCGTGACCTTTCGGGGCGCAGCAATGGAATCGGGCGAGGCGTTTCTTGACCGTCTTGAGATCGAGGATGCACCCGACCTCCTGTTGCTGGACGGAAAGCTGCCCGGCGCTGACGGCATCGAGGTGCTCAAGCAGCTCGGAACACGCAAACAACCGATCGTGACCCTGATGATCACCGCATACGCCACGCTTGAGAATGCCGTGAAGGCTACGAAGCTCGGTGCTTTCGATTTCCTGGCAAAGCCGTTCACACCGGCCGAGCTCAGGCACACGGTATCACGCGCCGCACGCGAGATACTTCTTGTACGGCGCGCCCGACAGCTCGAGCAGGAGCGACGGAGGGTGCGGTTCGAGTTCATCTCCGTACTGGCCCATGAACTCAAGTCGCCGCTGGCCGCGCTTGAGGGGTTTGTCGAAATGCTGCGATCAGGTCCGTCATCCCATGCCCTGGACAGGATGGAAGCACGGATATGCGGTATGCGGAAGCTTATAAACGACCTTCTCGACCTGACAGCCCTCGAATCAGGCCACCGCGAGCGCGAGTTGAACGATGAGAACCTGCGCGATATCGCCGAGGCAACAGTGGAGGCTCATCTCGCTATGGCCTCCGGCAAGAAGGTCTCTGTCGCAATCACCGGAGATAACATCTGCCGGCTTCGGTGCGACCGCGGCGAGATGGAAATGCTGATGGGTAATCTGCTGACAAATGCTATCAAGTACAACGTGGAGGGTGGCAGCGTCTCCGTGAACCTCGCTTCCCCGCCAAACTCGGTTGAAATAGCGGTGAGCGATACGGGAATAGGCATCGCCGAAGAAAATCGCGGAAAACTGTTCGGCGAGTTCTCGAGAATCAAGAACAGCAGGACCCGGTCCGTGGAAGGCAGTGGACTAGGCCTTTCCATCGTCAAGAAGATAGCTGATATGTACGGAGCGAAAACGGAGGTTGAAAGCAGCGAGGGGAAGGGTTCGACTTTCAGGATAACTTTCATCCAAGAAAATACAGTTAGACAGGATTAACAGGATGAACATTCTTGACCGCCGGATTTAGATTGATCGGGTTGCGGGCATGGCCCGCTTAAAAAAAGGAGATGAACAATGGACAAGAAACTCGTGCTGGTGGTGGATGATGATGCGGATATCAGGGAGCAGATCAAGGGTATGCTCGAAGCGCAATATGACGTGGCCCTCGCGGCATCCGGCAGGGAATGCGTGCTAAGCATAGGGGAAAGACGTCCCGATTGCGTGGTTATGGACGTCATGATGGAAGGAATATGCGACGGACTGGAAACGGCCAAGCAACTCAAGGAATCGGCG
Source organism: uncultured Verrucomicrobiota bacterium (assembly GCA_964458525.1). Taxonomy (GTDB): domain Bacteria; phylum Verrucomicrobiota; class Kiritimatiellia; order JAAZAB01; family JAAZAB01; genus CAYWJE01. The sequence continues at coordinate 1,913 of CAYWJE010000051.1, read as the reverse complement.
GAAACGAAGGATATACCCATAATCCTTCTTACGAGCGTGAACAAGTCGTTCGATTACCGCGAGCAGGCTGATGCCTCATACTTTCCGCACGACGTGTGGATTGATAAGCCCGTGAAAGCGGAGCGGCTTCTCAAGGAAATAGCAAACCTTGTGAAATAGCCACGCCGATATGCCGCGGGACTGGACGATCGTCGGTTAGATGGGCCGGGAGTCACACCCTTGCTGTATTTGTTTTCGGGCGTGCACATCGGGCCGCAATTGCAGTAATACGTGCTCGGCTTCTCCGGATTCACCGGCATGCCCAGCTGGCGCTCGAACAGCACCCACATTTCAACCGTCTCAAGACAGAGAGCAATCGGGATTGTCTTGCTGTGTTTACTGATTTGATCAATCAGGAACTTGAACATGTATGCGCGCGCATCATGCGGAATGGGCTGACCACCGCCAGCCGTGAAACCACGGGCCGCAAGGAACGGCGCAGCCGATTTTCTCGTTACCCTTAACGCACAATTATTACCCGAGATTCACTTTTCCCGCTTTGAGCTTCGCTTGCAGTTCCGCAACGTCAATCTTCCGTGGAGGCAGGTCGCACTTGACGGCAAGCGCCGCCGCCGTGCCTGCCGCCTCAGCGGTTAACATGCACGGCACGATCAGGCGCAGGGTGTTGATTGCCTCGTGCGTTGCCGAAACGCATCGCCCTGCGGCGAGCAAATTATCAATCTTCCAGGGAACAAGACATTGGTATGGAATGTCGTAACCAAGTCCTTCAACATCGTAAAGCTCAAAACCCTTCATGTGTGCGCCGCAGCGGCCGATAGTATCGGGGGATTTTCTGCTGTTCAGGATGTCTGCCTCGGTTAGCGTGTATTCACCGACGATTTTCCGGCTTTCACGAACGCCGAGCTGGGGCGCGGATAAAAAACTGGCATTTTCGTATCCGGGAACGTTCTTTTTCATAAAGCATAGCCCGTTCACGGTCCGCTTCCTCGCCTCGTTCTCAATGTAAGTCAGATCCTCCACGCAAATCGCCGATTTCCCTTTGAACTTAACGCTGTTCGCGGGAACATCAGCGCCTTGCTCCTTGAGTTCAACCATCCGTTGCGCGTATGCGGCCGGATCTTTCTTCTTGAACTCCTCGGCTTTTTTATGATCCACCCCCGTAAGCCTATAGATGAGGGATATGTCATGGCAATCGGTTTTCATCTCCACCCCGGCAGAGTGCGCCACATCCCCGTCCGCTGTGGCATCAATGACGACTTTTGCCAGAATGGCATGCCGACCGGATTTGTTCTCAACGATGATCCCTTTGCAAACACCATTCTCCGTGACGGCCGCCGTAGCCCACGAATGGAGGAGCATCTCGACACCTGCCTCCTCCAGCATGACAATCGAAAGCCACTTGACAAACTCGGCGTCAGAATTACAGTCGCCCGACTTGTTCCGTCCGCTCACAAGGCCCCCGGCCTGATTGAGTCTCACAACGATCTCGTCCACAAGACCATGCACAACCTGCTTCAGGCCGTCGCCAAAACCAAGATAGCAGGTCACGTTCGAGCCGGTTATCATTCCTCCAAGATAACCGTATCGCTCCACCAGAAGCGTCTTGGCTCCGTTTCGACCTGCGGCGATGGCAGCCGTAACACCTGCTGGCCCACCGCCGGCCACGACAACGTCAACCTCCCGAATAACGGAAATCTCACGAGCGGGTTCAAGAATCGTTCTCATCCAATAGCCTCCTCACTAAGATTCATTGTTTTAATGGTCCTTCCGGAAATAGCGTGTGATTTTTTGGCGCTTCGTACGCAACGACCAATAAAAAAAACGTACCCTTTCACGGTTCACGGTTTTCCAGGCTTCCTGGATGCTTTTCTTTTCTTCTCAATTTTAGTTACTGCTCACGTGGTCACGAATCG
>CAYWJE010000050.1:0-17055 GCA_964458525.1 uncultured Verrucomicrobiota bacterium | reverse complement strand
CCCTGAACACTGAACACCGAACACTGAACACCCGCAACACGTATAGCTTGCAATACTCAGTCGGATTTGTTTGACTCATATACTCTGAGAATGAACTGAGCATTCTTGTCCTCATTCTATATCACTGAAACCGCTTGCCCCACTCCATTCATCCGTCCGGTATGTGCTTATTCCCCCGCCTTTAACTAATTCAAGAACGGAGTAAAGGTAACAGGTATATCATAAAAAGTGTAATATAAAATGCCGCAGTAAAAAAGGGGAAGCGTTCCATGCCTTGGCTCACTATTCTCTGTGTGGTCTCATCACAGAACACATGAGAAAGGAGAAGGCATGAAACAAGGAAACTGTAACCGAAAAAGCAAACATTTAACAAGGGAAGAACGCATTGTGATTGAGAGGATGTTGGGAGTCGGGGTATCATGTTGATCTCTGATTCCACTGAGAAACCTCTTTTTCGAACGGCAACATGCTTGCCAAGCGTTTCGCATGGCCATCCCTCCCATGCAAAGGTGCAGAATTTCTTAGGATTTGGGAGGGGCGGCATTCTGCCGACCGTCTTGTTTCCAACTTTTTCAGCAGAATCAATCTCTAAGATATTTCATCCTGTCATTCCTGTCTGACTGCTCTTTCCAGGTTTACAGGATCGGCGCCGGGTTTTTCTTGCTCAAGCCAAACCGGTATTGCTATGCTTGACGACTCGATCACTTACCGTAATTTCATTTCAACTGTTCGGCGACGACACCAGGAGAGAGAACGAGATGATCGGAGAGACGTGGATAGACCAGGAGCTGGATCAGCTTCGCCGCCGCGGCCTTGAGCGGCGAACCCGCCTTCGCCCGGAAGGCGGAAGTTTGATCAACCTCTCTTCCAATGATTACCTGGACCTGGCCCGCTCGCCCGTCGTGGTGGCCCGGGCTGAGGCCGCCCTGCGGCAATATGGGGCTGGCTCCGGCGCCTCACGGCTCGTAACAGGAACACTGCCCTGCCACGAGGAACTGGAAGAACGCCTCGCCGCCTTGAAAGGCTATCCGTCCGCGCTGCTTTTCGGGACCGGCTACATGGCGAACGCCGGGCTCCTGCCCGTCGTGCTCGGACGCAACGATTACGCAGTCGCCGACAAGCTCGCGCATGCAAGCATTGTGGATGCGGCAGTCTTGAGCCGCGCAACGCTTTTCCGCTTCCGGCATAATGACATGAACCATCTCTCGGATATCCTGGAGAAGATACCGCGTGGTAGTCACTGCCTCATCATCACCGAATCAGTATTCAGCATGGACGGCGATCTCGCTCCGTTGAGGGATATCGCGGACCTCGTCCACTCCCGAGACGTAATGCTGATGGTGGACGAGGCGCATGCAACCGGCATCTTCGGCCCGGGCGGCGCGGGGCTCGTGAAGGCCGGCGGACTGGAAAAGTCCGTGAACCTTTGTATGGGCACGCTGAGCAAGTCATTCGGAGCGTACGGCGGCTTCGTAGCATGCTCTGAACCCATGAGACAGCTGCTGGTCAACAGGTCCAGACCTTTCATCTTCAGCACCGCCATGCCGCCCGCCGTTGCCGGGGCCGCGCTCGGAGCCCTCGATGAAATCGAGGCGCACCCCGAATGGGGCCCGGAACTGCTGGAGCGCGCGGAATTGTTCAGAAAACGGCTCAAGGAAGCGGGACTGGATATCGGCGCATCGGAAAGCCAGATCATTCCCATCATGGTGGGCGACAACCACAAGGTGTTGGCCCTTTCGGAACGACTGCGGAAGAACGGTATCGCGGCAATAGCGATTCGTCCGCCGACCGTGCCAGAGGGCACAGCCAGGCTGAGGCTTTCCATCACGCTGGCCAATTCCTGCGAAGATCTCGAACGCGCCGCGGAAATCATCACCAGGAGCACGAAAGAGGAAGGCCTCCTGTGAGCAGGCCTTCACAGATCCTCATAGCCGGATGGGCCCACACCGCCTCCGCGCTCGATGGACTAACCAAGCGGCTCGCTCCCAATTTCGACATCATGACAATATCCGCTGACGATTTGTGGTCAGACAGGCCGAATGGTCGCTCTTCCGTCTACGCCGCTTCGCTCGTCTCAATGCTCGAGAGTTACGAGAAACCGCCTATCGTCGCAGGCTGGTCAATGGGCGGGATGATAGCGCTCGAAGCCGCGACGCGACGCCCGGCATTGCTGAGCGCACTTGTCCTGATCGGCGCCGGAGCGCGATTCTGCGCCGGCCCCGATTCTCCCGGCGGCGCCACGGAAACGAGTGTTTGCGCGATGGCCCGGCATCTGAAAAAGAACCGGGAGCTGACCCTGCGGCGGTTCTTCGAACGGGCCGCTGCGCCGGAGGGCGATAACCCAAGCGCGATCGGAGAAAGGATCGAGGCCGCTTCATTGATTGACGATGCGCGCCTGCTCCATGGTCTCGAGTATTTGCGAACGTTCGATGCCGGGCACGACCTGGAACACATTCCAGTGCCAGCGTTCGCACTTCACGGAAGAAAGGATTGCATTGTGCCATGGCAGTCGGCAGAGTTCCTCAGATCGAGGATGCCGTCGTGCCGTTGCTTTTTTGACGAGAAAAGCGGACACGATCTGCCGATCCGGAAGCCGGGGTTCACAGCCGCCGCCATACTGGACTTCTGGAACTCGCTGAAAACATGAAAGTATATTGTAACAACTCAGGTGTCGCCACCATATCGAAGATCCGCCAGCCTGCGCCACAAGCGCAGGCGGGTCAACCGATTCGTAACCACGTGAGCAGTAACTGAAATTGAGAAGAAAAGAAAAGCATCCAGGAAGCCTGGAAAACCCTGAACCGTGAACCGTGAACGGGTACGTTTTTTTTATCGGTCGTTGCGTACGAAGCGCCAAAAAATCACACGCTATTTCCGGAAGGACCACAAATATAGAAGTTGTAGGCCGCCATATCGTAGATCCGCCCCCGCCATAGACGGGCAGGGTGGCGGAGCATGGCGGCATTCTTGGGTTGCCTGCCCGCGTTGGTGGAACATAATGACAAGTAATGCTGACAAGACAATCGCGCTGCGCTTCTCGGCTTCGTCGGAAACCTATGACCGATCCGCCAGAGCGCAGCCGGTCGTCGCCGAGAGGATCATGGGGCTTCTAGATAAACATGATCAACCGGAAAGAATTCTTGAAATAGGTTGCGGAACAGGACTACTCACTGAAAAGCTTGCCGCGCGCTTTCCCGACACGATGATTGATGCCGTGGATGCCTCGAAAAACATGATAGAACAAGCCCGGCAGCGTTGTGCCGGGAACGACAGGATGCGCTTTACAGCTTGCGACGCGAGGGACTTTTCGGCAGGCGCCGATTATTCGCTGATCACCAGCTGCTCAGCGTTGCACTGGATGAACCCGATCAGCGAAGCCGTACTGAAATTATCGAGCCTGCTGAAAGCCGGCGGCTTGATTGTCTTCGGCCTTATGGTTGAAGGAACGCTGGAGGAGTTGCACAGTGCGCGCCTGCGCGCGGCGCCCGGCAAGCCGCCGATGGGAAGACTGCCGTCCGTGACAGAGGTGAAGGACGCTCTTAGCGCCGCCGACCTGGGCATAACCGCGTGCCGGGAGGAGCAAATTGTACTGCACTATCCATCCGCGTCCGCGCTGCTCTTGAGTCTTCACGAGCAGGGTGTGACCGGTGGAAGCGTCTCTATTGCGGCGGCGCCGCTCAATCGCGCGGAACTGAGCCGACTGATGGCCGATTACGACAGATCATACAGGGCCGACGGCAGAGGCGTTCGCGCAACCTACAATGCCGCCTGCTTCTCCGCGGTGAAAAAATGAAACAAACAGGAATAGTTACCACTCAGGTCATGCGCAAAAAATGCGGCGGGACAGGCTGTCCCGCCCTACCATTTTCGTTCCTGGCAGGGCCGCCCCGACCTCCCGGAGAGTCGGGACTTGTGCGGCCGTCAAACATTGCGCGACCTGCGCAGTTATCAGGAATATTTGTAACCGGCACCGACACCGGCGTTGGAAAGACGGTTGTTAGCGCCGCGCTCCTGTCAATCCTGCGCGACGCCGGGGTGGATGCCGTACCGATGAAGCCGGTGCAGACCGGCGCCATGCGAAGAGGCGTTGACTGGTTGGCGCCCGATCTCGAATTCTGTCTTTCCGCCGCCGGGCTGAAACTTTCACAGGGCGAGAAGCGGCTGATGGCGCCTTACTGCTTCGCGAAACCCTGTTCCCCGCATCTAGCAGCCGCCCTGGTTCGGAAAAGGATCAGGTTCGAGAGGATCGCCAATGCTCTCGAAGCCCTGCTGAATGCACATGACATGGTAATCGTCGAGGGCACCGGCGGACTCCTTGTCCCCATTGATGCAGGGAAGACCATGCTCGATTTGATCGGCAGTTTGAAACTGCCCGTCGTGCTCGTCGCGCGCCCGGGGCTCGGGACAATCAACCACACGCTTCTCTCGCTGCGTGCGCTGAAACAGGCCCGGCTCCCGGTCCTCGGCGTGGTTATCAACGAAACATCTCAGTCTCGACGCGGTGAGATCGAGGAGGATAATATCCGCACGATACGGCGCATCGGCAAGGTTCGGATACTCGGGCGCCTGCCCTTCATGCCAGGGCTCGATCCGGCGGCGAACAGGAAGGCCTTTTTCCGTAGGTGCGAAAAAGCACTGCCCGGCGTTGCAACCCTTGCGAACCTTGCGGGAGTGAAATGAAACACTGGAGAAAGAATCTCATTGGCATCTGGTTCTCGCAATTCCTCTCGCTCATGGGGTTCTTCTTCGCCATGCCGTTCGCGCCCTTCTACCTCCAGGAATTGGGGATTACCGACCCGGTTGAGCTCAAGGTATGGGTCTCTATTTTCGCGGTGGCCTCGCCCCTGGCCTTCGCTGTTTTCGCGCCAATTTGGGGTTACGTTTCGGATCGCTACGGACGACGCCCAATGCTTCTGCGCGCCACACTCGGAGCCGCCGTTGTGCTCACACTAATGGGCACGGCCCAGTCGCCCCAATTCCTGGTGTTCTGCCGCGTGCTGCAGGGCGTTCTGACCGGCACCATGGTTGCCGCCCAGACCATGGTCTCGGTTTCCGCGCCTCAAAACCGCAGAGGCATGGCGCTCGGTTCATTAAACGCGGCGGTCTTCGGCGGAATGATGACGGGCGTATTCGTGGGCGGCGTATTCGCTGAACTTTTCGGCTACCGCAACGCCTTTTTTGTCGCCGCCGTCATAACGATTATCTCCAGCCTGTTTGTCCTGTTTGGAACAACGGAAACTTTCGTCCGGCAGCCTGCCGACGCTGAAAAAGTCCCGGCCAAGGCGCCGCCGTCCGGCGAGGTGAGAACGGGCATGGTCGCATTCCTCTTCCTCACCGGCATAGTTGCGATGATCATCCATTTCGACGCGCCGTGGCTGCCGCTGCTGGTCCAGGAGATCCACAAATCCTTAGAGGGTTCCGCGCTGAGGACGGGCGCGCTCGGCGCAGCCGGAGCAGTTGCGGGAATGCTCTCGGGGCTCATCCTTGGACGGTTGACCGACAGGCTCCGGCCACAGATCGTGGCCTGCACTGCAACGCTGGGCGCCGCGCTCTTCATCATCCCGCAGGGGCTGGCTCAGAGCTTCGTCCTCCTTTTAGCCGCCCGCTTCGGCATGGTCTTCTTCACCGGTGGACTTGACACGGTGTTCCAGATATGGCTATCACGTATCACGCCGGAGGAACGCCGCGGCCTCCTGTTCGGCTGGTCCAGCACGGCGCGATCCATAGGACTCGTGATCGCGCCAATGCTGAGCGGCATGATGGCGTCAGGCTTCGGAGTGCGCTCCGTCTTCCTGCTGGAAGCGCTTCTGTTCTTGTGCCTAGCGCCCTTCATTATTAGAATGGGCGCGCGGATCGGGGACCACGCGCCGCCGAAAATATGATCGCAATCCCGTATAAAAGGAGCCTATGGCCAGGATCAAGATAGAATTACCCGATACATTCGAGTTCACAACCGAGTTGACCGTCCGCATTTCCGACATCAACTACGGAGGACACATGGGAAACGACGCGCTTCTCGCCCTTTTCCACGAGGCGCGCCTGCAGTTCCTGGGTAAGTACGGACTTTCCGAAAAGGACGCAGGAGGGGCAGCCTTCATCATGAGCGATGCCGCCATAGTCTATAAGGCCGAGGCTTTCCGCGGCGACGTGCTAGTCTTTGAAGTCGCGGTCTCGGAAGTGAGCGCCATAGGCTGTGAAATAGTCTACCGCGCCGTTAACAAGGCGACCGGCAAGGAAATTGCCCGCGCCAAAACGGGCATCGTCTTCTTCGATTACACAACTCACAAGATCGTCAAGACCCCTAAAACATTCGCGAGCCTGTTCAGCGGAAAACCAAATTGAGAGCCCCGTCTGTTTTGCCTGAAAATATTGCGGAAACGTGTAGACAGATCGAGCGAGATTGACAAACATTTGCCTCCGGGCAATTTCACACTTAAACAAGTGTGAAATGGGTTGGGAGGTCTTTGCTCTCACAAGATTCGGCCTTGTCCAATGCCTCTCTCTCCTCCTCTGAACCGTCGCGGATGAGCGCATTCAATGCGCACAAACCAGCCTCATTCCCGCAAGAGCCTCAATGCAAATGCAATGTATGGCTGCATTTCCTGCTTGCCAAGCCAACTCTGTGAATTTATCCTTTCCCGGAACTTATTTCACCTTGATAAAACCCGACGAGGCGCCTATTCTTATTGCCGTTCAAATACCCGGATTTTGACCGAACACCCCTTATTCTGCATTCATCTTTTGCAGATGTTGCGTGTGAGACCTGTCAGCAGAGGATGCAGCGGAGTTGAACAAGAGAGAAGCAGACAGCGACCAGGAGAGAGTAATCAATGGAATATCTCGAAGATCTTAACCCGCAGCAGCGCAAGGCCGTGGAGCATGGCGACGGACCGCTGCTCGTGGTGGCCGGCGCCGGGACCGGCAAGACACGCACGTTGGCGTACAGAGTGGCGCACCTCGTGGCCAGCGGCGTGAAGCCGGATCGCATCCTGCTCCTCACATTCACGCGCCGGTCGGCAGAGGAAATGCTTCGGCGCGCTTCGGCCATCGTCGCGCGCAGCGCCGGCTCGACGGGACACGTGTGGGGCGGCACCTTTCACGCGATGGGCAACAGGCTTCTGAGAATCTACGCCAAGGCCGTGGGACTCGAGCCCGATTTCACGGTAATGGACCGCTCTGACTCGGAGGACATGCTCGGCGTGATCCGCCACGAGCTCGGCCCGCAGAGCCTCGTGAAGCGGTTTCCACAGAAGCGAACCTGTCTGGCAATCTACTCCAGATGCACCAACGCGGGCGACCCGATCGAAGATGTGGTGCCCCGCTATTTTCCGTGGTGCTGCGAATGGTCGAAGGAACTCAAGGAGATGTTCCGGAAATACGTGGCGCGCAAGCAGGAGCAGAACGTGCTGGACTACGACGACCTGCTGCTCTACTGGTCTCAGCTCGTGGCCAATGAGCAGATGGGCGACCATATAGGCGCCATGTTCGACCATATACTGGTTGACGAGTACCAGGACACTAACAGAATACAGGCGTCCATCATGCGCAACATGCGCCGCTCGATCCGCAACATCATGGCGGTCGGCGACGATGCGCAGAGCATTTACAGCTTCCGCGCAGCGGAGGTCCGCAATATGTTGGACTTCCCGAAGCATTTTCCCGGGGCCACTGTCATCGCCCTCGAGCAGAACTACCGCTCTGTGACCCCCATCCTCGATACCACGAACCTCCTCATAGGCCAGGCGCGGGACAGATATACGAAGGACCTGTGGTCGGAACGAAAGAGCGAACAGCGTCCGTTCCTGGTCAGGTGCAGGGACGAGACGACTCAGGACTCATTCGTGGTGAAGAAGATACTCGAACACCATGAGCAGGGCATTCCGCTCAGAGAGCAGGCCGTCCTCTTCCGCGCCGGACACCTTTCCGACTCGCTCGAACTGGAACTAACCCGCAAGAATATTCCTTATCACAAGTACGGCGGCCTCCGGTTCCTCGAGGCGGCGCACATAAAGGACCTTATAGCCCTGCTCAAGATCATTGAGAACCCGCGGGACCAGATGGCATGGCTGCGCTGCCTGCAACTGATGGACGGCATAGGCCCGGCCACGGCCTCCCGCGCCGCGCGTCACGTGGCGAAACAGGGCAACGACCCGAGGGCTATAAAGACATTCCCTGCGCCTGCTGCGGCGAAGGAGCACATGGCGGCATTCATTTCAATGATTGACGATCTCGCCTCCAACCCCGCACTGGAACCGCCGGCCCAGATTGAGCGGGTGCGCGTCTTCTACAACCCGCTGCTCGAAAAGATCTACGAGGACCCGGACGCGAGGGCCAGGGATATCGAGAACCTCGAGCGCGTGTCACTTGCATACAAGTCGAGAAGCAATTTCCTGACGGACCTCCAGCTTGACCCGCCTAATTCCACCAGCGACCTGGCCGGTGCGCCGGAGATGGACGACGATTACCTGGTGCTCTCCACCATCCACTCAGCAAAGGGCTGCGAGTGGGACGTGGTGTATCTCATCCACGCGTCCGACGGCTGCCTGCCCTCCGACATGGCCACCGGCTCCGAACTGGAGATCGAGGAGGAGCTAAGGCTTGCCTACGTGGCAATGACGCGCGCCCGCGACTTCCTTTATATATCCTGGCCGCTTCGCTATTACTACCGGAAGCACAAGACCGGCGACGCATACGGGATGGCCCAGATGAGCAGGTTCTTCAATCCGGGCGTGTGCGATACGCTTGAGCAGGAAGCGGCGGTCGAAAACCACGGCGGATTTGACGACAGGCACGCGGATGAAGACTTTCCGCGCATTGACGTCAAGGGCAGCATCCGTGACATGTGGCGATGAGATGTCTCAGAAAAAGCTTTTCGACAGGATAAACACCTGAATCCGTGACGGAGTTTTCTCGAAATGTAACGACTCAGACGCCACCATATCGAAGATCCGTCAGCCTGTGTCGCAAGCGGAGGCGGGTGGTGGACAATGGTGGCCTACAGCAGGAAAAAATGCAGGCCAGGATTTTCCGCCACGCCTGCCCGCCTGTGGAGGGGGCGGATCTGCCCAAGGTACGATATCCTGGCCAAAGAGCGCGTATTTGCAGCCTGTTTTGGGCATACCTGAGCAGTTACTCAAAATGTTCTTATTCGGCCTGCGCATCGGGAGAGCTGGCCTCCAGCCTCACAAGGTCGGCGATCGTCGCAGGCATCTGCGCGCCGAGCGCCCGCGACTTGCCCGTATTTATGATCTCGCTGAATGTCGGGTGCAGTCGGTCCAGCCCCATACTCTCCGGCGATGAGCCGGACTGCAGAATCACGTTCGCGACATCCTCAATGCCAACGTTTTCGGGAAGCTTCGTCATCAGGTAGCGCCCGTTGCCGTCAGCTATGGGTGCCAGGAGCCCTGCCCGCGCAAGGGTATCCACTACCTCGTTGATCAGGCGTACGGGAATCAAATGTTTCCGCCCGTAAGAAGAAATTTCGAACTGAGGCAAATCGGCGAGCATTGCCTGGGCCGCGCGGCACATGATCGAAAGCGCCAGTATGATTCTCGATTGCGGGCTGGCCGAGTGCGCCCTCTGTTCCATTTTGTAAGTAGCGTAGTTCTGAAATGCGAACCCCACCTCGGCGCCCAGCAGCACTATCTGCCATGAAACATAGAGCCATATCAGGAAGATCGGAATTGAGGCGAAAGTCCCGTATATCTTGTTGTACTGGTTAACGCCCACCTGCAGATTGATGTAGAGCCATTGCCATCCGATCCAGAGCGAGCCCCCGACTATCCCGCTGAATATGGCCGGCATCGGGCGCACGTAGGTGTTCGGCATGAACTTGTAGAGAAAGATGAAAGCCGCCCAGGTCGCCAGAAGCGGGGTCATCGTCCTCGACTCCAGGTAGATGAAAGAAGCCGGCCCGAGTCGCATTTCGATTAAACCCGCTATGCCGGGACTTGTCAGGATGGCGTTGGCCGTAGTTGCTGCCATAACGAGAACCGGCACCACTATCAGAATGCTGATGTAGCCGGAGAACTTTCTCATTAAGCCGCGGGAAGCGGAGACACCCCACACCCGGTTAAACGATTTCTCGACGCTCCCCATGACCATTATCACCGTCACGAACAGAAACGCCAATCCTATTCCTCCGAGCGTCGCGAAATTAGTATTTTTGACGTATTCCAGGATGTTGAAGACGAACTGCTGGAACTGCTCGGGCATCACCTCGATTGACCGCATGATCCGCTGCTCAGCCTCCTCACCCGCGCGGAGCCCGCGCAGGACGGCCATGGCGAGCGCCAGTATCGGAACGATGGACATCAGAGAGATGAAGGTGAGCGCCGAGGCGTGCAGAGGGCACTCGTTCTCTATAAAGCCCTTGTATATCAGGAGAAAGATCCGGATCGTGTTGATCCAGGCACGCCTGAGACGGGAAAGCGAGTTGATCTCGACATCCCATATATCCTCGGAAATGAAACGGCGGATTCGCCGGAATCCCGGCCTTGCGAATTCATCGCTCATTATATCTTCCTCTTGACGATCCTCTCGAACATCATCCATACAGCAACGGTCTTTCCGTCGTGAATCTCGCCGCGCTCGATCAAGGCGTCAATCTCATCCCCGCCCAGGACCACGGCCTCAACCGATTCATCCTCATCGGAATCCTGCGATCCGGGCGCGCCGTCGAGCTCCGCAAAAAAGATGTCAATCCGCTCGTCGCAGAAGCCCGGCGCCATATGGAGGTAGCCCAGAAGCTTGAGGCTCTTCGCCACGTACCCGGTCTCCTCCCGCATTTCACGCGCCGCGCAGGCCTCTGCCGACTCGTTACGGTCGCGGGTTCCGGCCACGATCTCGAGAAGGTCCTTCTCTATAGCCTTGCGGAACTGCCGGACCAGCACAAAACGTCCGTCCGGCAGGCGACCCAAAACGCCGACCGCGCCCGGATGGCGAACGACCTCCCTCCGGGATTTCAGTCCGGACTCAAGCTCGACCTGTAGTACCTCGACCTTGATCAGCCGTCCATCAAACACGCGCTTCGACTCCAACGTCTTCTCGTTCATCCATCATCCCTTTCGTTTCACCTGTCGCCGTACATCTTCTTGTAATAGTCCTGGTACTCCCCGCTCCGTATTCGCTCCCACCACTTGCGGTTGGCAAGGTACCACTCCACCGTTTTATTAAGCGCCGTCTCGAATTCGAACTCCGGCGCCCACCCGAGCTCACTGCGGCTCCGTGATGAATCTATGGCATAGCGCCTGTCGTGGCCCGGACGATCCTTGACAAACTTGATCAGCGTCTCCGGCTTCCCGAGGATTTTGAGAAGGAGCCGGATAACCTCCAGATTCGGCACGTCATGTACGCCGCCTATGTTGTAGACTCTGCCAGTCGCGCCCTTGCGAAGCGCAAGTTCCACGCCTCTGCAATGGTCGGTCACGTAGATCCAGTCGCGCACCTGCATGCCGTCCCCATAGACGGGGAGGGGCTTGTCCTCGAGAGCATTTGAAATCATGAGAGGTATCAGTTTCTCGGGGAATTGGTAGGGTCCATAATTGTTCGAGCAGCGCGTGATTACCGCGTCAAGCCCGTGCGAATGCCACGCCGCCCGCACCATGAAATCGGAGCCCGTCTTGCTGGCTGCATAGGGATTGTTCGGCTGGATGGGCGAATCCTCGGAAAAGCGGCCTTCCGGCCCGAGACTACCGTACACCTCGTCCGTTGACACATGCACGAACCGGCCGGTCTTGTGCTTGCGACATGCATCGAGCAGGCGCTGGGTTCCGAGAATGTTGGTGTGTATGAATGCCTCCGGCCCCAGGTGGATGCTCCTGTCCACGTGGCTCTCAGCCGCGAAATGGACCACGGCATCGGGCTTGTGCTTCTCGAAAACGGCCGACACGTCATCGGCGCTCGTGATATCGCCTTTGAAGAAAACATACCTGGCATCGCCCTCGATGTCGGCGAGATTCTCCAAGTTGCCGGCATAAGTCAGCGCGTCCATGTTCACTATTTCCACATCGGCGGACCCTGCCAGCATATGGTGCACAAAATTGCTGCCTATGAATCCCGCCCCGCCCGTTACCAGAAGCTTCATGCTCAGACCTCCCTGTGTGAAACTCAGACCGGGCAATATGGTATGGAAAACGGATCAAATGTCCAATACGAATTTACCCAACTCTCATTTGCACGTTAACCGAACCTGGGTGCGACTGTCTAATGCCTCAAATCGGCGCTGACTCAGCTCGTTCGAGTCTCCGCCAAAGACTTGCATATCCACAAACAACATGACCATAATACAAACAAAGGTTTTTGATTTCATAATTCTCCATGATTGCATGCATGTGTTCTTCATGTAGCACTAATAAGCTGGATGGTGGTGATTCAGTGGATTCGGACCATACGTGGATTCATAGATACAATGATATGTGAATGCCGCGTTATATCCCGCATGTTCCTTTGCCTTCAGCTCTCTAAAAGCAAAATCCAAACTCCATATCTCCCAAGACTTATCGTATTCTTTGGGTTCTCCTTCAAGAACCTTATCCCCCGCAGCTTGAAGAGCAGCTTCTGGTGTTATGCCATAGACATACCATGGACCTTCTCCGACCCAGCCTATCATCCATTTTATGCCTTTTGCTGTAAAACAATCACCTTGCCCACCTTCATTGACATGAACCTGACCAAGAAACTGCTTAACATGGTATTCTTCCTCTTTGCTTGTTTCCTCGGCATATTGATCGGACGTTGGAATATTGACGGCATACGCGGTCTTCTCAAAATCCCCGAAGTCGATCAGACAGCGATAATAATTTGTCATATCTGGAACAAGTTCGGGGTCATGAATAACCGTGTTACTTGGCAATGCAACATCTGTCTTAAGTTGAGGATTCTCATCCGGCCAAACCATGGCATATTCATTTGTGACAACACAGGCATCACTGACATTAAGCTCGAACCGGTACGCAAACGAATTGAACCAGCAACAGCTGTCAGGCATGACACCATACCAATATGTCTTCGAGGTTCGCCAGACAAGCGGATCGTCAGTCGACGTGAATGAAATCGTCGTTCCGCCCTTATTGATAAGCTGTCCCGTCTCCACCGGCTCGGCCGTCAAATTGAATGTTAAGCCGGAAGGGTCGTCAATATTCCAAAGCGCTATCGTCACGGTGGCTTCTCGATTATCGGCAGTATGTTCCTCTAACCGTCACGTTTCCAGGAACCATGCTCTTGACCTTGACGCTCGACTTGCTCTGGCTTTCTCCAACAAACTCAGCTTCCCCGCTCTCGATTGACCAGTCCGATTCCACCGGCTCATCCCCCGCAGAGCTGGATGTAAAGATATTCGTCGTTCCAATGCCGGACGCGTTCATTGCGGCATCCACGAAAAACGGCCCGTCATTTGTAACTTTTGCGTGCCCCACCGCCCAGCCCCTGATCGGTTCTCCTCCGCCTCCTCCGCCCCCTCCTTTAACCGCCCACGCGCAGTCCACCCGGATCGTCGTTTCCCCGGGTTTCAGCGATGAGTTGACAACCCTGAACTTGTAGTGCGTCCTGGATTTTTCCAGTTTCTCCCACAAGAAGTGCGGCGGGCCGTCCGGCTTCTGCGCACTCGAGCTTATCAGAACATTGGTCTTGCTATCATATACCTGAAAATCGAGGATATTCACCGTATACTCCGCTTCCTCAAGGGCTCCTAATGTCACCGGCCAGGTGTCATTCCTTTCCTCCTCGGGATACGGTTTTAATGTCACGCTCCTGCTGTGCTGAGCCGCTTCCGAAAATACGCCGCTCAACAACATGCAGACCGCCGGCAACCATCCTGGATGCAATCTCTGAATATTCATTGTATATCGCCTTTCCATTCCGTTGTCAACGCATGCCGCCGCTTATCGTCCTGACCGGATCCAGCCGCCGCGTCACGATCTTCTTTTCCTCACTCCTCGCCCTCTTCAGCTCGTATTCCGCAAGGTTGATGCAGTCGTAGTACATTTCCGAAAGCGCGGCATACGACCTCTGCTCCGAAGGCCGCCGATCCCATATATCCTGCTGCAGGTTCGCTTCTGCCAGTACGTTTCCGGCAGCTTCCCAATCGGCCTTCTCAAATAGCGCCAACCTCATCCGCCATTCCAGAAACCTCGCGCTATTTATCTGCCTGCCATGCTTTTTAACCCATTCCGACATGAGAACCCATGCTTCCTCTCCGCGTCCGGCAAGGTAAAGAGCCCGGCACCAGCTGGTCAGTGTGTCGGTTCTCTGCGTCAAGCCCATCACTTCTTCATCAATGCGCGCGCTCAACCGCTCCTGCCTGCTTCTCCAAAGCCAATCCCTTTTATCTTCCGGAAACTGCTTTTCCTGAAGAAGAAAACTAGCCTGCGCGTATCTCATCCGCCAATACCAAGAGTTCCTTCCGCCGGGTTGAGCCAGCACCCACTCCTCAATTTCGTCCGCCAGCCTGATAGTTTCCACAGCATGAGTGTCCATCCACAGTTCCGAATAAATCAGGGCAATAGAAGTCGCCACACTTGCCGCTGATGCAGCGTTCGCGGGCGAAACAGACTGTAATGTCTCGAACACTTCCCGAACCGCTGCTGCCGATTCGGCGTGACTGCCTATTCCATGGCGCAGGCTCCATTCGTAGCAGGTATCAATGGGGCATTCCCACTTCTCCGCATCGAGAACATGTGTCCGACCATAGCGCCTGGTGCAGTCCAAGAGCTTTTCGCGCGCTTCGCGCAGCTTCTCGGGCGCGCCGGACGCCGCCCCGAGCAGTCCGGCCTTGCGGATGTAAGGCAGCAGTTCGGTTGTCAAGCCGGAGTAGTCGGGGATTTCGACCTGTTGTTCAACAAACGCATCCGGAAGGCCGGCATCTTCGATCTCGACGCTTACTTCCGGCAGCTTGATTGCCGCTTCCGGTCTGACGTGTATCTCAACCCCGCGCATGGCTGGTTGCACTGACGCAACGAGAACTGTCGGCGCCGGCGCTGCATCGGGCATCGGATCGGGTTCGACGGCCTCCCCTTGTGCCATCGTACCGGAGACGACGCCGATTTCCGTGTCTGCCTGTTGTTCCTCATGGAGACTCATGACGATCGCTTCATCTTCTGGCATCTCGTCCCGGAACACGTCGCGCATGAGCTCGCGGGCGAGGACCAGGAGCGCAAACACCGCCGCCGCGCGCAGGAGCCAATGTTGCAACTCAGTCCCGATTCTTTCCCATCCTGTGCGTTGGGCAGGTCTGCGCCGGATTATGAACCCAGAGCGGCTGCGCATGAAATCATTCATTACGCGGGCCGGGGAAGAAGGAGACGCCGGGATACAATCCCGGCCTACATCTGCATGAACGCCTTCGGATTCGATAACGCCCGGCACGAGCATCCGATGCCCGCAGGAGGCGCATTTGATCCGGTCGCCGGCGATTGACCAAGGTGCAAGAAGTCTTTCTCCGCAGCCTTCACAATCGAATTCCAGTTCCGGATCAGGGACGAGGACGGGCTTGCCGCAGTCCACGCAGGAGACCACGCGCCCGATTCCGGCCTCATCCACGGCAAGGCTCTTCCCGCATTCGCATTTGAAATAGATGTCGGACATTTTGTACCCGTTCACGGTTCACAGTTCACAGTTAATTCCGGCCAAGTTGCCACACAACCGTGAACTGTGAACGCTTGCAAACTTTCCGTGTCCTTCCGTGGTTTCCGTGGCTATTCCCCCACTTCACCGCAGCGCACTCAGGCCCTGTTCGCATTCCTCGATGTGACGGTACAAGGCCGGACAACTCGCGGTCAGAGGATAGGATTCAAGCAAGTTCTCAAACCCCTGCTTCGCCTCCTTCCATTTCCCTTCCGTCTTCAGAAGCCATGCTCTCGCGAAGGCCGCCTGCTGGCCCAGGAAACCGCCATCAAACTCCTTTACCTGCTCTTCACAGAGCGCTATTGCCTCCCTGCTCTTCCCGTAAGGACCAGTCAGCAGAACCACCATGTGCCAACGGCTCTTGCCCCTCCATTCATTCCCCTTCGGCGCGGAGGTTATGACCTCCTTCCATGCTTTCTCCGCTCTCTTGAAGTCGTCCCGTAAATACAGACACCAGCCCAGCTTCGTCATCGCCTCGTATGTCTCGTCATCCCGGAGGTTCATTTTCAGCGCCTCGCCATACAGCCGCGCCGCCAGCTCCGGCTCATTCCGCTCAAGTCGGGCGTTCGCCGATTTCACCAGCGCCGAGCCGGCCGCCCCGCTCTCCGCCATCGCGTGGGCCAGATTCATATTCTGGCGATCCTCCTCCGAAAGCTGCTTCTCGAACCGTTCGTAGATCGCCGACGCCTGGATGTAGTCGCCCTTGATGAGACACTGCCGGGCGAAGAGCCGCAGCTCACGAATGGTGATGGGGTTTTCGGGAAAAAACTCGGAGAGCTGGTTAACCGTCTTTTTCCAGTCCTCCGGCTTGCCCTCCGATCGGTGATGCGCGGCAAGCTGGTCGAGCGCGAGCAGGAGCGCGGGAGACGCGCGCTTCTGCATGAGCTTCATATTCACCGCGCGCTTCCATGCTTCCAGTGCGCGGACTGTTCTTCCGCCCATCCGGTAATCGCAGATGCCCACATATATCCGCGCCTCCTGCGCGCGCGGGTCGGAGAGATAGCGTCTTACAAAATCATCGAAGAGAGGCTGCGCCTTCTGGAACTGCTTTGCGTCGAGCGCGGCACGAGCATTCTTCCACGCAAGATCGGCAGGCGACTGCTCAGGGACATTCTGTGCGAGAAGAGCAGGAACGAAGAGAAGGGAGAAAAAAATGATGAATGGAAATCGGAACAAAGAACCGAATGAGCTTGACTTTTTTGGAAAAAGGAACTTCAGACAATCAGCATTGAACCGCTGATTTGCTCACAGATCACACCCATTCCTTTCATGACCGTTCCAAGGGTAACCTTCGCTTCGCTCGGTTGCCTTTCGGGAAGGAGTTTTTTGCCACGAAAATTCACAAAAAGTCACAAAAAGGAAGAGAAAGACACTTCTCTTCTTAATTCGATTCGGTTGTTTTTGAGGCTTGGCAAAAGACTTGCAATCAACATA